>JASFLG010000198.1:0-7453 GCA_050118205.1 Pseudomonadales bacterium | reverse complement strand
AGGAAGGTGGCGCGGCGGTGTCCCAGGGCCAGCACCAGACCGTCGACCCCGGGCTCGAGCCGGGCAAGCAGTTCCTGCTCGTCGAGCGCTGGCACCGGCTCGAGGGGCGACAGCACGGAAATCTCGATGCGGATCCCCTGGAGCTCGTCGTCGGTGACGGGTGGAAACCTGGGATCGGCCAGAGCGCTGTGCGAGGTGGCGCGCGCCACGTCGATACCGAGGGGCGCGACCGCCTCGAGGGAGCCCGTGCAACCTCTCAGCTCACCATCAGTGCGCAGTGTCACGAACGAGGCTCGTACGACCGCAATCCCCGGGCCGAGGTCGGCCGCATCCGGCAGCAGCGGCGTGCCCGTGCGCACCGTGGTGGTGAGAGAATCGCGTGCTATGCGGATCAGGTGGCCGCGATCGTCAGGCGAGTATTCAGGCGAGGGCGTACGCACCGTATCCCACCACCTGGCGCCGGTCTCCGGCCGTATCGCCCGAGTTGCGCACATCCAGGACCTGGACCGTGAGCCCGTGCGCGCGGGCAGCGAGCATCAGGCCGTTGATTGCATAGGCACCGCAGGCCTCTTCACCGGACAGGCTCGCCGAACGGGTCCGGATCTTCGCGGTGGTCCCGGCATCGATGTGGCGCGCCTCGTCGTACGGATGGTAGTGGGAGAGGTCCGAGCTGATCACGATCAGGGTCTCGTCGCCGCCCCAGAGCGCCTCCAGCACGGCCGCCACCTCGGTGGCCGCAGCCTGCCCGACCACGATCGGGACCAGCTGGAAGTTGCCGAGCACCGCCTGCAGAAAGGGTAGATGGACCTCCAGACAATGCTCGAAGGCGTGGGCCTGATCGGAGACACAGGTACCCGGAAGTCTGAGCGCCGCATCGATGGCCTTGCGATCGAGCGGTACCTCGCCCGTCGGTACCGAGAACGTGTCGACGGAAGGAAAAGCCATGCCGGCGACCGGCACCCGGTGCGCGGGGCCGAGCAGCACGACCCGCGTGATCCGATCGGCCACGGCCTCGAGCTGCCGATAGGCGGTGGCGGCGATGGGGCCCGAGTAGACGTAACCGGCGTGCGGTACGATCAGCGCCTTGGGTGGCTGTTGGCTTCCGGGTTCCGCCTCGTCGAGCAGGCGCTCGACGGTCGCCGCGAGCATCTGCGGCTCCTCCGGATAGAACATGCCGGCGACGGCTGCGCTACGTGTCTTCATGGGTCTGCGGCTCTCCTGTGCATCTGGTTGCTCAGGCACGTTTCCTGTCGAACCGGACGGAATCCCGCCTCGACACTTGTGATGTTGGGGCGTCGCCGCCATATAGCAAGCATGGAAGATACCGTTGTCAGCACGCGCTACTGGCACCGTCTGGATGACGGACGGGTCCAGTGCGATGTGTGCCCCCGCCACTGCCGCCTGCGCGAAGGTCAGCGCGGGCTGTGCTACGTCCGTCAGCGCCAGGACGGCGAGGTGAAGCTCGTCAGCTATGGCCGCTCGTCCGGATTCTGCGTGGACCCCATCGAGAAGAAACCGCTCAACCACTTCTATCCGGGCAGCAGCGTGCTGTCCTTCGGCACCGCCGGCTGCAACCTGGCCTGCAAGTTCTGTCAGAACTGGGACATGAGCAAATCCCGCGAGATGGACACGCTGGCCGACAGCGCGATGCCACAGCGACTCGCCGACGCGGCGGTGGAGCTCGCCTGTCAGAGTGTTGCTTTCACCTACAACGACCCGGTCATCTTTCTCGAGTACGCCATCGACGTGGCCGCCGCGTGCCGCGAGCAGGGGGTGAAGAGCGTCGCGGTCACCGCCGGTTACGTGGATCCGGAGCCGCGCCAGGAGTTCTTCCGAGCCATGGACGCCGCGAACGTGGACCTGAAAGCCTTCACCGAGCGCTTCTATCACCGGATCTGCGGAGGACACCTGGCCCCGGTGCTGGAGACCCTCGAGTTCATCCGCCACGAGACGGACGCGTGGCTCGAGCTGACCACCCTGCTCATACCGGGAGAGAACGACTCCGACAAGGAGATCGACGAGATGACCACCTGGGTGGTGGAGCATCTCGGCGGCGATGTGCCCATGCACTTCACCGCGTTTCACCCGGACTGGAAGATGCGTGACGTTCCAGCGACGCCGGCCGCTACCCTGACGCGGGCTCGCCGGATCGCCATGGCCAACGGTGTGCGCTACGCCTACACGGGCAACGTCCACGATTCCGATGGGGGCAGCACCTGGTGTCCGGGCTGCGGCGGACAGGCCATCGAACGGGACTGGTATCGGCTCGGACGCTACGAGCTGGACGGGCGTGGTTGCTGCCGGCACTGCGGGCAGGCGATCCCGGGACGATTCGGAGCCGCACCCGGTCAGTTCGGCCCGCGGCGCATTCCGGTGAGGCTGGCCGGGCTGCGCTGAGCGTCGAACGGCTCCTCGGCCAGGCGTCCGCTTCTCGGCAATGCTGCTAGCCGCCGGAGCTCTCGGATGTGGCTTTCCCCGGCGCCTCGAGCGCTTCCTTCTCCAGCAAGCGGGCACCGCGCAGGATACCGCCCATGGCGTAGTTGCCTTCGTGGCAGGCGTATTCGTAGACACGCTCGTCACTGCGACGCCAGGAGTACTCTCCGGTCCATGGGGCTTCCCAGGCAGTCGGATCGTCCACTGTGAAGTGGTAGAGCAGGTCGCCATTGTCGAGCAGCGAGAACCGCTCGACCAGGTGCAGGTTCGAATCGGCGCCGTACAGGCCCGTGTCCTCCCGGAAACTGGTGGTGTCGACAACCAGGGTATCGCCCTCCCACCAGCCGATGGAGTCGCCGAGCCAGCTTCGATAGGTCTGGGGCCGATGTGTGTCGCCGAGGCGCACGATGCGGGCGTCGTGCACCATCTCCAGCAGAATCATCACGTAGTCCCCCGACTGCACGATGCGGGTGTAGTTGTTGTACAGGCTTGGAAGGATCGGCGGCCCCCCGGCGAAACTCAGCAGGCAGCGCTCGGCCAGAGCCAGATCCTCGGGGTTGTCATACGGACCGGGGCCTTCCCGATCGACCCACCAGGCGGTGCCCGTGTTCTCGTGTGTGAAGGAGCTGAAGTTGTCGTCCATCTTCGCCCTGCCCCTCGCCGTGCGCGGCGGCATGCGTCCGTCCGGCGGATCGATGATGATGGACGTGCGATACATGCCGTTGATCTCGAACGCCCGGGTACCGGGGTCGATCCAGAAGGTGTTGTAGCCGCCCACATTGCCGGCACCAAAGGCGTTGCCCGAGCCGTCGCCGCCGACGGGGGGCGCCTCCCGGTTCGGATCGCTCTCGTTCTCGTTGATCCAGGTGAGGCCTTTCTCGGCGATCCAGCTCAGGGTCTTCGCCACCCAGGGATAGATGCTCTGAGTCTCGCCGAGCCACTTCGGGCGCTGGAGGGGAGTGAGCGTGCCCGTGTCGTAAGTGCCGGACAGATCGGGTTGCGGGGTTTCCGCGACGGCCGCCGTCGGCAGGCACACGAGCGCTACCAGCAGGACAGTCAGTGACCGGGCCATGACGCGCCACCTCCGGTTTCGTGGTTCGCGTCGCATCATTATAAGTCGGCTCCCGTGACGAGCCACGGTCAGGTGGCTCCACACAATCGGGTCACCGCAGGCCGTAGGCGATCACGTAGCCGCCGCCGGTTTCCCTGCTCCCGGCCGTGCCGGCGCCCTCTCCGGAACCGCCTTCGTGGCCGCCGTCCATGGGTAGGGACGACTCCCCGGGCACCGTGACCAGCACGTACTGCCGGCCGGTGGTCGGGCTCACGTAGCTCATCGGGGTCGCGTTCGAGGGCGCTTCCAGGCGGTCGGCATACAGCTCATCGCCGGTGAAGAGGTCGATGGCACGCAGCGTGCCGTCCATGGTGCCGCCCATGAAGATCAGCCCGCCGGCGGTCAACGCGGAGCCGGCCTGGTAGGGCGCCCCGAAGCGCACCGGTATGCCGATCCGCCGGCCCTGGCCGAGATCGATCTGGGCGTTGCCCATTGCCCGACGCCAGACGGGCTGCCGGGTGGCCAGGTCGATCACCGCCATCTCGCCAAAGGGCGGTCGCAGGCAGGGCACGATCAGGGGCGAGAGAAAAGGCAGGGTTCGGGCGGCGTACGGTGTGCCGGCCTGCCGTCCGCCGATGCCGAACGTGCGGCGATCGGCGGTTCCGGCTTCCTCCTGCGCGATGAGCTGCACCGTGAACGGCATGTGCAGGACGTTCACAACGAGCAGCTGGTTCGCCTCGTCGACGGCGGCACTGCCCCAGTTCGTCCCGCCGGCGGGCCCGGGGTAGAGCAGGGTGCCCCGAACGGATGGCGGTGTCATGGGGCCCTCGTAGCGCAGCCGCTTGAATCGGATCCGACAGCTCATCTGATCGAACAGCGTGAAGCCCCAGATGTCGTGCTCGGTAATCAGCGGACGGGCGAGCGACGGCATGCCCGTCGAGAACGGTTGGGTAGGGGCGGAGCGTTCCCCCGGCACGTCCGTCTGGGGCGTTTGCCGCTCTGTCACTTCGGCGATCGGCTCGCCGGTCTCCCGGTCGAGCAGGAACAGCTCGCCACGCTTGGTCGGCACGACGATGGCCCGTCGCGTGCCATCGGGGGATGACAGGTTCACCAGCGTGGGCTGGGCCGGCACGTCATAGTCCCAGATGTCGTGATGAGTGGTCTGGAAATGCCAGCGCACGTTACCCGTTCGGGCTTCCAGGGCCACCACGGAGCTGGAGTACCTGTCCATCACCGCGCTGCGGTGACCGCCGAAGTAGTCCGGGGTGGCGTTACCCGTTGGTACGTACACCAGGCCCAGCGCGTCGTCGGCGCTGGTCAGGCTCCACACGTTCGGGGTTCCGCGGGTGTAGCTCTCTCCTTCGGGCGGCAGGCCGCGCGGATCATCGCGACCCATGTCCCAGGCCCAGAGGAGATCGCCGCTCACCGGATCGAAGCCGCGCACCACCCCCGACGGCTCCTCGGTCTCCTGGTTGTCGGCCACCCAGCCGCCGAGGATCAGCACGTCGCTGGCAATGGTTGGCGGTGAGGTGACGAAATAGAAACCCGGCTTCACCTGGCCCATGCCGGGCAGCAGAGAAATCTCACCGTTCACGCCGAAGTCCTGACAGCGCTTGCCGGTGCCGGCGTCCACGGCGAGGAGACGGGCGTCGGTCGTGGCGGTCAAGATCCGACTCGGGCAGCTCCCAGTGCGCCTCGATTCCGGCACCGAGTAGTGGGTGACCCCGCGGCAGGTGTCCCAGAAGCCGAAGTGGGGCGTCTGAATCTGCGGATCGAAACGCCAGCGCTCGGCACCCGTGTCCGGGTCGAGGGACAGCACGATGTTCTGACCGGTGCACAGGTACAGCGCGTCGCCTACCTGGATGGGCGTGCCCTTGAACGTGCCCGGCACACCGGTGCGAACCGTCCAGAGCCGGGTGAGCGCCCCGGCGTTGTTCCGATTGATCTGGTCATGGGGCGCGAACCGTGTGCCGGCGTTGTCGGCGCCGTAGGCCTGCCAGTCTGCCGGGTTGCGGACGCTGCCGGTCCCGAGGGCGGTGGGGGCGGTCACCTGCCAGCCCGCATTCATCACCGCGAACAGCACGAGCAGGCCGACCATCACCGCCGGCGGCGCCAGCAGCAGCCACCCCGCCAGCTGTGGCGGCGACCGGGTCTGCCAGAGTCCGCGCCGGACGCGCGGCAGCAGCATCCACAGGGACAGCAGGCCGAAGATCCACAGGCGCGGCATCAGCGCCCACAGGTCGGTGCCCACCTCGTACAGGGCCCAGATCAGGCTGAAAGCCATGAAGCCCACGAACACCCAGGCAGCCCGGGGCCGGCCCGTGAAGAGGTCGTAGGCGCAGAGCAGCAGAACCGCACCACCAATCAGGTAGTAGACCGTTCCACCCAGGGACGAGAGCACCGCGCCCTGCCAGAACATGACGATGCCGATCAGGCCGACGACCACCGCGAGCACTCTCGGCCGCGGGTAACTTTTGATTGCACTCATCAGGATGTTTCCCTCGCTCCCCGCGCGCAGCTTACCCGAGCGGAAGGGGGTTGTATCAGCGCTCTGCCAGCAGGCGCTCGGCGAAACGGCTGGCGGCGGGCGAGACGACGCTGCCTTTGCGCCGTGCCAGACCGAGTCGCCGGGTGATGTCGAGCCCGGAGACGGACACCTCGCGCACCAGGCTCTGACCCTGCAGCCCGAGTCGTGAGACGAAGGCGAGGCTGCCGGTGGTGGCCACCATGCGCAGAATGGCAGGAATCGAGCGCAGCTCCATGACCACATTGATCTCGATGCCCGCCTCGCGCAGGTTCGCGTCCACAATCTGGCGAATGGCACTGCCGGCCTCGAAGCCGACGAAGTTGCGGCCGTCGAGGCTGGCAATGGGAATCTGCCCGGCGCGGGCCAGCGGATCGTGGGCCGCCGCGACCAGCACGATGCGGTCCTCCACCAGCGCCTCGATCTCCAGGCCCGTGGTGCGCACCGGCAGGGTCACCAGACCGAGCTCGAGACGGCCGTTCGCCACGTCGCTGGCGATCTCGCTGCTGCTCGCTTCCTTGACCTGAAAGTGCACGCGCGGAAATGCCTGCTGGAACCGGGCGATGGCATCCGGCAGCACAAACGACACGGCTGTCGCACCGCCGCCGATCCGAACGGTGCCACCCTCCACGTTGCGCTGGCTGGCCACCTCCGCCTTCAGACTGTCGTAGCGGTCTATGAGCACGCGGGCTTCCCGCTCCACCAGCCGCCCGAGCTCGGTGAGCACGGCGCCCTTGCGGCTGCGGCTGAGGAACTCGGCGCCGAACTCCGCTTCCAGCTGCTGGATACGGCGGGTCAGGGCGGGCTGGCTGAGACCCAGGCGGCTGGCGGCTTCGGTGATGGCACCGGCATCCGCAACGGCCACCAGGGAGCGGAGCAGATTCAGTTCCATGGCTGCGCGACCCGTTTCGGAACGGGTGTCAAAATTACCATCAAAATATCAGATGTTAAATATGCAAAGTATCCATTTTACGCATGTACATTTTGCGGGTCTAATACGGCCTCGCACTTCGGGCACCGTCACCGCCCACACGCAGATGAGGACACCATGCTGGACGCCTACAGAAAACACGCGGCCGAACGGGCCGCCCAGGGAATTCCGCCGCTGCCGCTCAATGCCGAGCAGGTCAAGGAGCTGGTCGAGCTCCTCAAGAACCCGCCGGCCGGAGAGGAAGCGTTCCTGCTCAACCTGATCACGGAACGGGTGCCGCCGGGTGTTGACGATGCTGCCTACGTGAAGGCGGCCTTTCTGGCGGACGTGGCGAAAGGCGAAGCGCAGTGTCCGCTCATCGATCGTGCCAGGGCCATCGAGCTTCTTGGCACCATGCTCGGCGGCTACAACATCATGCCGCTGGTAGAGCTGCTGGACGATCCGGACCATGCGGCCAAGGCCGCGGAGGAGCTCAAGCACACGCTGCTCATGTTCGATGCGTTCCACGACGTGG
>JASFLG010000197.1:0-7482 GCA_050118205.1 Pseudomonadales bacterium | reverse complement strand
TGCCGATGACGGAGACGGTAAGCGAGCTGATCTCCAGCGACTGCGAGGTAAGCCGGCTGCGCAAACAGGCATTCAAGGAGGGCATGCGCTCGCTCAGGCTCTCGGGGGCTCAGAAGGTCGGTGCCGGCCTCACGACCATTGCCGAAGTTCTCCGCGTCGCGCCTGCGATCGACGGTTGAAGGCGCTGCCCGACAGCCTGGCGGCTGAAGGCGAAAAGGCCGCGCGGGCTTTTCCGGAACTTGCTGCTGACAGGGCAACCGACGCGACGCGCGTGTTCGCCCTCTCCGAGTTTGCGCTGGCGGTGGCTCGCCGGCAGGAAGCCTGGTTTCTCCGTTCCCTCGCCGGGCACGGTTTTCGCGAACCGTTTTCCGAGCAGCGCATCGAGGCGGCGTGCGAATCCGCGCTGACCCCGCTTGCGGATGCGGCCGCGGACATGCAGGCGCTGCAGAAGGCGCTCCGGGAGATCCGGCAGCGCTTCCAGCTGTGGACGGTGTGGCGTCACTGCCTCGGCATCGCCTCGCTGGAGGAGACCACGGCAGCCTGCTCGCTGCTCGCTGACAAGCTCATCGATGCAGCACTTTCGCTCCTCTACGGCTGGCTCTGCGAAGCCCGCGGCGTGCCCGTGGGTGGCGGGTCGGGCAGCGAGCAGCGGCTGGTGGTCATCGCTCTCGGCAAGCTCGGTGCGGGCGAGCTCAACCTGTCTTCGGACGTGGACCTGATGTTCTGCTTTCCCGAGCGGGGTCGGACGCGCGGCGGGGGCAGAACCGGTCCCGGCGAGCTCAACCAGCAGTTTTTCGTGCGCCTCGGTCAGCAGCTCATCCAGGCGCTCGACGCCGTCACCGCGGATGGTTTCGTCTTCCGGGTCGACATGCGGCTGCGACCGTTCGGCGGCAGCGGGCCGCTGGCCCTGGATTTTGAAGGGGTGGAGGACTACTACGCGACCCAGGGCCGCGACTGGGAGCGCTACGCACTGATGAAGGCACGTCCCTGTGCCGGCGACTTGAGTGCCGGGCAGGCATTGCTCGACGATCTGGCGCCGTTCGTCTTCCGGCGCTATCTCGACTTCGGCGCCATCGATGCGCTTCGCGACATGAAGGCGCGGCTGATCGCCGAGCGCCGGCATTCGGACGACGTGAAGCTGGGCCCGGGTGGCATTCGCGACGTGGAATTCAGCGTGCAGATGCAGCAGATGATCTGGGGAGGCCGCGAGCCCGAGCTCCGTTCGAGAAAGTTGCTCGAAGTGCTGTCTCTGCTGCCGGCGCTCAATCATCTCGATGTGGCCAAGGCGGACCTGCTGGCCCGGGGCTATCGCTTTCTGCGTGACACCGAGCACAGCCTCCAGGCCGAGGCGGACCGCCAGACCCAGCGACTGCCAGCGGAGGAGCGCTCCCGCGCCCGGCTTGCGGCGTGCATGGGCTTTCCGGACTATGGCGCATTTCTCGCCGCGCTGGATGGGCACCGGAGTGCCATTGCGGCTGCGTTCGACGACCTCCTGCCGGCGCCCGACACGGCCGAGACCGGACGGTCGCTGTGGAACGCGCCGCAGGATACGGCGCGACTCTCGGCCGCCGGATTCAGCGCGCCCGAGCGCACCGGTGAACGTCTCGAGGCGCTTGCCGAGGCCCGGGATCGGGGCTCGGTGTCCGGCGACGCCAGGGACCGGCTCGACGCGCTCATGCCGAGCCTCATCGAGGACGCGCTGGCGATGAAGGATCCGGATCTCGCCCTGGCCAGAGCGCTGCCGGTCGTCCGGGCCGTGCTCAGGCGCTCGGCCTATCTCGCTCTGCTGCGCGAGAACCCTCTGGCGCGGCGACACTTCGTGGAGCTGGTGAGCACCAGCCTGTGGCTTGCGAACACCCTCGCGGAGCACCCGGCTTTCTTCGATGCCCTGCTCGACGAGCGGTCGTCGCTCACCGCGGTGCCGGGCCGGGACAGGCTGGCCTCGGCGCTCGCCCGCGACCTCGAACCCTATCGGGACGACTTCGAGCGGTCGCTGGAAGTGATGCGCGAGTTCAAGAGCCACCACGTCTTCAGCGTCGCGCTGGCGGAGATCCGCGGCACGCTGTCGCTGATGCGCGTGAGCGATGCGCTCACCTGGCTCGCCGAGGCGGTTCTTGACGGCGCCCTGCAGCTCGCATGGAACGAAAGCCTGGCGCGGTATCCCGAGTACGCGGACGAGCGGCCCTTTCTGATCGTCGGCTACGGCAAGCTCGGCGGCATCGAGCTCGGCCCGGGTTCCGATCTGGACATCGTGTTCCTGCACGATCTCCCTGCCTCGGGCGCCCAGTTCCTGCACCGGCTGGTGCGTCGTCTGCTGCATGTGCTCACCGCGCCGACGTACAACGGCACACTCTACGAGATCGATACGCGCCTGCGGCCGTCGGGCAGGGCAGGCACGATGGTGTCGTCGGTGGATGCCTTCATCGAGTATCAGCGCAAGCAGGCCTGGACCTGGGAGCATCAGGCGCTGGTCAGAGCACGGCCGGTGGCCGGCGACCGGCGCCTGGCGGCCTGGTTCGAGGATGCGCGCCGCGAGCTGCTCTGCCAGGCCCGGGACCGCCGGGAGCTGGCCGAAGCGGTGCGGAACATGCGCGCGCGGATGCGCGGTCAGCTGCCGGCAGATGAAGCTGGCGTGGACCTGAAGCGGGGCACCGGCGGTATCGTCGATATCGAATTTGTGGTGCAATACCTGGTTCTGGCCCATGCTCACGATCACCCCGCGCTCACGGAATTCACGGACAACGTCCGGATCCTGGATGCCGTGGATGCGGCGAAGCTGCTGCCGGCCGGTGCCGCCGCCCGACTCACGGAAGCGTACCTGGCACTCCGGGCCGAGTGGCATCGCAGCGTGCTGGACATCCCCGACACGGAGCGGGCGGCGCAGACGCTGTCGCGCTATCGGGACGACGTGAGGGCAATCTGGAATAGCGTGTTCGATGATGGAGAACTTGTCTGATCGGGATGGCTGGATCTGGCAGAACGGCAAGCTCGTTCCCTGGCGGGAAGCTACTGTCCATGTCCTGACCCATACCCTGCACTACGGCGTGGGGGTCTTCGAAGGGGTGCGTGCCTACGACACGCCCCGGGGCCCCTGCATCTTCCGGCTCGAGGAGCACACCCGCCGGCTGTTCGATTCGGCGCACATCCTGGGGCTCGACATTCCCTGGACCCCTGAGCAGGTGAGCGCCGCGCAGAGGGAGGTTTTCACCGCCAACAAGCTCACGGAAGGCTACCTGCGACCCATGGTCCACCTGGGCGCGGAGGCCATGGGGCTCCGGGCCAAAGGCCTTTCAGTCAACCTGGTGGTCGCCGCCTGGCCCTGGCCGAATTACATGGACCCGGAGAGCCGGGAGGTGGGTATCCGAGTGCGCACCTCCTCCTACACCCGTCACCACGTGAACAGCACCATGTGCAAGGCAAAGTCGAACGGGAACTACATCAATTCCATCCTGGCTCTGCACGAAGCGCTGGAATCCGGGTGCGACGAGGCGCTGATGCTCGACATCGAGGGCTATGTGGCGGAGGGAACCGGCGAGAACGTGTTCGTGGTTCGAGACGGCGTGCTGCACACGCCGGAGCTGACGTCCTGCCTGGCCGGGATCACACGCGATACGGTCATTCAGCTGGCCCGCGACGAAGGCTTCAGCGTGCGCGAGCGGCGCATCACCCGAGACGAGATCTACATTGCCGACGAGGCGTTCTTCACGGGCACCGCTGCGGAGGTGCTGCCCATCCGGGAGCTGGACGGACGGCGCATCGGTGATGGTGGCCGGGGGCCGGTTACCGAACGGCTGCAGTCGATCTATTTCGATCAGGTCCGTGGTAAACGCAACACCTATCCCGAGTGGCTGACGCCTGTCGGCGGCAGCTGATGTAGCGGGCCTGCGATGAAGATCCTCATCGTGGCGCCTGCCTGGGTGGGTGACATGGTGATGGCGCACTGTCTGGTCGTGCTCCTGAATCAGCGCCATCCGGGGGCGCGGGTGGACATGGTGGCGCCACATGCCACCGCCCCGCTCGCATTCCGCATGCCGGGTGTCACAAACTGCTGGACGCTCGAGAGCGGGCATGGTCAGCTCAACCTCGGTGAGCGGCGCTCGCTGGGTCGGCGGCTCGCTGCCGAGAGGTACGATGAGGCCATCGTGCTGCCGAACAGCTTCAAGTCGGCACTGGTCCCGTTCTGGGCGCGCATCCCGAAGCGTACCGGCTGGCGGGGCGAATCGAGACTGGTGGTGCTGAACGACCGGCGCCGGCTGGACCAGGCGCGCTATCCCCTGATGGTCGAGCGGTTCATGGCCCTGGGTCTCGCGCCGGGTGCCGATCTCCCGCGTCCTTACCCGCAGCCCCGCCTCGAGGCCGACCCGGTGCGCGCGTCCGTCCTGGTCGCCGAGCTCGGCCTGGATGCGGCGGATGTCACGGCGCTCTGCCCGGGCGCGGAGTACGGACCGGCCAAACGCTGGCCCCCTCGGTACTATGCCGAGGTCGCACGACACGAGGTCACGGCCGGACGCCAGGTCTGGCTGCTGGGATCACCCGGGGATGCGGGTGCATGCGCCGAGATAGCGAATCTCGTCCAAGAGGGCGTCGTGAATCTGGCCGGGCGGACGAGTCTGCTCGACGCGCTGGACCTTCTCTCCCTGGCCGGCCGGGTGGTCTGCAACGACTCGGGTCTGATGCATCTGGCATGCGCGGCCGGCGTTCCGGTGGTGGCCGTGTACGGTTCCACGTCACCGGACTTCACCCCGCCCCTGTCCGAGGACGCCCGGGTGATCCGGCATCCTGTGCCCTGCAGCCCCTGCTTTCGCCGGGAATGCCCGCTCGGGCACCTCGACTGCCTGGAGAAGCTGACTCCGGAGCAGGTCATCGCGGCCCTCTGAACGATGCGCGCGTTGATCGTGAAGATGTCGTCGCTGGGTGACGTGGTGCACGCGCTGCCGGCCGTGACCGATGCGGCAGCGCACGGCGTGCGGTTCGACTGGGTGGCGGAGGAAGCGTTTGCGTCCATTCCCGCGCGGCATCCGGCCGTCGATCGGGTGCTGCCCATCGCCTGGCGACGCTGGCGTCGCGAGCTCGCGGCGAGCCGGCAGCCGATGCGGGACTTCCTGCATGGGCTCCGCGAGCGGAACTACGATGTGGTCGTTGATGCCCAGGGACTCGTCAAGAGCGCCGTCGTCACCGCGATGGCACGGGCAACCAGGCGTTGTGGCTTCTCGTTCACATCGGCTCGAGAGCCTCTGGCGGCATTCGTGCTCGACCATCGTCTCGACGTGGCGGTCGGGGGGCACGCCGTGGACCGGCTGCGGGCGCTGTTCGCCGGCGCGTTCGGCTACCCGCTGCCGGAGGGCCCACCGGACTTCGGTCTCGGCGGGGCGGGCATGCGGGCGCCCGGGCGCCGATGTCTGCTTCTGCACGGCACCACCTGGGCGAGCAAGCACTGGCCGACGGCGATGTGGCGCGCGCTGGCCACGGATCTGATTGCACAGGGCTGGGACGTGGAGCTTCCCTGGGGCGACGCGGACGAGCGTGCCAGAGCGCAGGCGATCGGGGCGGATCTTCCGGGCGCGACCGTGCTCGAGTCGCTGACGCTGGCCGAGCTTGCCGGCCGCATGGAAGGCGCTGCGCTGGTCGTCGGCGTGGACTCGGGTCTTGCGCATCTGTCCGGCGCGATGGGTGTGCCGACGCTTGTCGTCTACGGCAGCACCAGCGCCGCGCGGACGGGCGTGCGGGGCCCGCGGGTGGAAAGTCTGCAGTCGGAGCTCTTCTGCTCGCCGTGCCTGCACCGCGTCTGCCGTTACCGCGGGGAGACACTGCGCTGGCGGGGTGAGGGGGTCTCTCCCGCCTGTTATGCTCTCCTCCCGCCGGAGCGGGTCCGGGAAGAGGCCTTGAGGTTGCTCGACTGATGCAGCTTGCATTCGCCATCTACAAGTACTTCCCGTACGGCGGCATTCAGCGGGATCTGCTCAAGATCGCCAGAGCCTGCGTACGGCGGGGCCACCGCGTGCGGATCTATGCCATCCGCTGGGAAGCGGAACTGCCCGAGGACGACCTCGAGGTGGTGATGGTCAATGTCGAAGCCATGTCGAATCATCGACTTTATGAGCGTTTCGCAGACTTCGTGCTCGCGCATGTCGCCGAGCACCCTGTGGATCTGCTCGTGGGCATGAACAAGATGCCCGGTCTCGACGTCTACTATGCGGGTGACTCCTGCTACGAGGAGAAGGCGCGCAGCCAGCGCAGTACCGTCTACCGGCAGTTGCCACGCTACCGGCACTTCGCGAGCTTCGAGCGGGCGGTGTTCGATCCGCTGGTGAAGACCCAGATCCTGACCATCTCCGAGGTGCAGACGCCCTATTTCATCCGCTACTACGGTACGCAGCGCGAACGGTTCCATCCGCTGCCGCCGGGCATCGAGTCGGATCGTGTCGCCCCGGACGAGGAGGAGAAGCGGCGGATCCGAGCAGCGTTCCGCCGCGAGTTCGGCCTTCGCGACAACGATCTGCTGCTGCTTTTCATCGGCTCCGGCTTCATCAAGAAGGGTCTGGACCGTGCGCTCCTGGCACTGAAGGCGCTGCCGCCGGCGCTCTACGAGCGCAGCCACCTATTCGTGCTCGGCCGGGACAACGCCGAGCCGTTCCGTCGCATGGCGATGCGGCTGGGCGTTTCGGAACGGGTGCGCTTCTTCACGGAAGGCCGGGACGATGTGCCCCGATTTCTGTTCTCGGCGGAGGGTCTGATGCTGCCTGCCTACGACGAGAACGCGGGCATGGTGATCCTGGAAGCCATGTTCGCGGGGTTGCCGTCCCTGGTGACGCAGAATTGCGGCTATGCGAAGTACCTCGAGGAGGCGGACGCGGGTCTGCTGGCGGCCCTGCCGTTCGACCAGAGCAGCTTCAATGCTCAGCTCGTCACCCTGCTCACGTCGGACGAGCGCTCCGAATGGCAGCGCCGTGGCATGACGATGGCAGCGCGTCCGGAGCTGTTCACGCTTGCAGAGACCGCCGTCGACTATCTCGAGCGTTTCGCGGCCGAGCGCCGGCCCGTGATCGGGTTCGCGCTGTTCAAGTACTTTCCGTATGGCGGCCTGCAGCGTGACTTCCTCAGGGTGGCCACCGAGTGTCTGCGCCGCGGCTATCACGTACGGGTGTACACGCTGTCCTGGGAAGGGTCGCTGCCGGAGGGGTTCGACCTCGTCGAGGTGCCTGTTGCAGCCGTGACCAATCACGAACGTTACCGACGCTTCGCCGACTGGCTGCTGGAAGACCTCGAGCTGCGTCCGGTCGACTGTCTTGTGGGGTTCAACAAGATGCCGGGGCTGGACGTCTACTACGCGGCCGACTCCTGCTTCGAGGAAAAGGCGCAGCAGCTCCGTGCGCCGCTGTACCGGTTCACGCCGCGCTACCGTCTCTTCTCCAGCTTCGAGCACGCGGTGTTCGATCCGGAGAGTGACGTGACCACGCTGCTCATCACCGAGCAGCAGAAGGC
>JASFLG010000196.1:0-7514 GCA_050118205.1 Pseudomonadales bacterium | reverse complement strand
CTGCCGGTGATGCTGAGTCAGGGCTACGACAAGTCGCTGGCCTCGGGCACCGTGTGCGCGGTCGGCACGCTGGGTATCCTCATCCCGCCGAGCATCATGCTGGTGCTGATGGCCGACCGGATGTCGATGAGCGTGGGGGATCTGTTTCTCGGCGCCGTCTTCCCGGGAGTGCTGCTCGGCGGTCTCTACGTCGGCTACCTTCTGGTCTACGGTCTGCTGCGTCCCGACCACGCGCCGGCGGGTGATCACGAGCCGGTGGACTGGGCCGCCATCCTCGACCTGGTCAAGGCCATCCTGCCGCCGGCGTTCCTGATTCTCGCTGTGCTGGGCAGCATCTTCATGGGCATCGCCACGCCGACGGAGGCCGCCGGGGTGGGCGCCGCCGGCGCCTGGCTGCTCGCGGCACTCAAGCGGCAGCTCGGCGGCGGCGTGATGCGCGAGGTGCTGCAGGAAACCACCCGGACCACGGCCTTCATCTTTGCCGTGCTGATCGGCGCCACGGCCTTCTCCCTGGTGCTCAGGGGCCTGGGCGGCGATGAGCTGATCAAGGAGCTGCTGCTCGGGCTGCCTTTCGACCCCACCGGCATCGTGCTGTGCATCCTGCTCGCGACGTTTCTGCTCGGCTTCTTCCTGGACTGGATCGAGCTGACCCTGATCATCCTGCCCCTGGTCTCGCCGGTGGTCTCGGGCCTCGGCTTCGATCCGGTGTGGTTCACGGTGCTCTTTGCCGTCTGCCTGCAGACGAGCTTCCTGACACCACCCGTGGGTTTCGCCATCTTCTATCTGAAAGGGGTCGCGCCCCCGGGGATCGACGTGGCCACCATCTACCGCGGTGTGGTGCCGTTCATCCTCCTGCAGCTTCTCGGGCTGCTGATCCTGTTCAACTGGGAGGGGCTGGTCACCTGGCTGCCGGCCCAGGCCTACGGACCCTGATCACGGTTTCGCTAGGCCAGCGCCTCGCTGAACGCCACCAGATCGGCCATGCTGTGCAGGTCGCGGTTGAAGTGGGGGACGAGCTTGCGCGGCTGTTCGAGCCCATCGAGCGCGGTGAGGGAGCGCGCATCCGCGGCCGCGAGACGGGCGGCATCGGCTGCCGCGGCCCGCACCCGGCCGGACAGCGGCTCATGGCTCGGGCTGCCGAGCGCGTCCAGCCGGTCCGCATCCGCCCCGCTCAGGGTCACGTCTCCCACCGGCAGATGCGCGCGGTTCACGAGCACCCCGGAGACATCCAGATCGTCGTTGACCAGACGCTCGGCAAAGCGTCCCGCCTGGCTCAGGCTCACCGGCTCCGGCGCGCACACCAGCAGGAAAGCGGTGCTCGGCTCGCCCATGAGCGTCAGCACGCGCCGCGAGCGGTCCTTGAGGCCGTCGAACATGCTCGAGAACGCAAGCAGGAAGTCCGAGAGGTCCGATAGCATCTCGAATCCCGTCAGCCGCTCCAGGAACTTCAGCATCAGTGCCGAGGACTGCCGGAAGAAGTTGAACTGTGCCCGGGCGGCAAGCCCGTAGGGGGCGATGAGCATCTGGGTGAACGATCCGTCGAGAAGGTCGATCAGACGTTTCGGCGCGTCCAGGAAGTCCAGGGCGTGCTGCGCCGGTGGGGTATCGACGATGAGCAGGTCATGCTCACCCGCATTCAGGATCTCCAGCACCCGCTCCATGGCAATGAGCTCCCGGGAGCCGCCGAGGGTCGTGGAGAGCTGCTGGTAGTAGGCGTTGGCGAAGATCGTCTCACGTACCCGGGGATCAGGCGCGTACGTCTCCACCATGCGGTCGAACGTCCGCTTGGTGTCCAGCATCATGGCGGAGAGACGCCCCGGCGCGTCGAGCTCGACCGGGCGTGGATCGTTGTCCAGCGCATCGAGGCCCATGGCCTGGGCCAGGCGTTTGGCGGGATCGATGGTCATCACGACCACCGAGCGTCCGGCACGCGCCCCCAGCACGCCGAGCGCCGCCGCGCTGGTGGTCTTGCCCACGCCGCCGGCCCCGCAGCAGACGATCACGCTGCGTTCGCGCACCAGGGCATCCAGATCGAGCGGCTCAGCCACTGCCATGCTCCTCGGCCAGCTGATCGACGATGGCATCGAGCAGCGCCGGTGCCTCGTGATCGATGGCGCGGTTCACGCTCCAGTAGCCCGACAGCGGCCCGATCGCCTCCATCTGACTCGAGGCGAGGTCGTGCTCGGCGAGCGCACAGCCGATGGCGCTCGACAACCCGGCCGACGGTTCCGGGAGTCCCTTGAGGAGATCGGTCATGACACCGATCTCCTCGGCAGAGAAGCGTGCGGGTACGCACTGGTTGACGATCACCGGGCCCACCTTCATGCGCCGTTCGCGGCAGAAGGCCTCGAGCTCCAGCGCCTCGCGCACCGCCATCTCCTCGGCAAGCGTGACGAGCACCACACGCGTGCGCTCCGGGTCCATGAGCAGGTCCTGGATCCGGCGGGCGTTGTGGTTCAGCGGCCCCACGAGCACGGCCTTGAGCGTCGCTGCCGGCACGTCGATGAGGGTTCGCAGGTGCCCCGTGGCGGGCGCATCGAACACCACGCGCTCGTAACCCGAATCCGTGGCGAGGTCGTAGAGCTTGCCAAGGCACATGAGCTCCTGAAATCCGGGGGCAGCCTCGGCAAAGTCGTGGAACATCCGGCTCCTGAGGAACGTGTCGTACACGCCCGAGAAAGGCATCCTGCGCTTGACGTACTCGCGAATGGCAGAGAGCGCGTCCACCCGCATGACGTCAAGGCCGGCGGCCGCCTCGACGGGCTCGTAGCCGAGGGGCACGTCGAAGATGGGGTGCCGGTCGAGCTGCGCGTCGAGGCTCACCAGCACCGTCCTGCGCTTGCGCGCGCACAGGTCTGCGACGGCGCTCGCCATCACGGTTTTTCCCACGCCGCCCTTGCCGCTGACGACGATCAGCTGCTGTTCGAACACTCAACTCTCCGACCGATGGGCCGCGTTCTGTCCGGCGGCCGGGCGCCGATTTCTCGATCGACGCCGGTTCCGGCAGAATACGTTCCTGAGAGGGACCGGCAGCGGGCTGGCCACACCATGAGCACCTGGCATGAGCACCTATGAGGTAGTGGCTCGGAACTTCTCCGAGGCGCACGAAAACAGGATTCACAGCGACGACGTCGCCCGGAAGTACGGATTCCAGGGCGCCCTCGTGCCGGGGGTCGCCGTGTTCGGCCACCTCACCCATCCGCTCGCGGAGCGCTTCGGAGAAGCGTGGCTCCAACGCTCGGTCAACCACACCCGCTTTTTCAAGCCAGCCTACCATGGCGACCGCCTGACCATCACGCTCACGGAGCAGACCGACGGTTACCGGGTGACGGCCGAAAACGATGCGGGCACCCTGCTCGCCGAGCTCGTGAGCGGCGAGCCGGGCAAGCTGCCACCGCCGGAAGACGGTGCGGTCTTCGATGCCGAGCCTCGCAAGCAAACCGCGCGCGCAGAGATCCGCTGGGAGACGGTCCGCGAAGGCGAGCCGTTTCCGGAGTGGCACTACCAGGTGGTGACGGACGAGAACCAGCGCTATGCGAACGAGATCGACGACACGCTGCCCCTGTATCGCTTCGTCGCCCACCCGCACCTGCTGCTCTCGCTTGCCAATCAGGCACTGACGCGGGAATACGAGATGCCCGCCTGGCTGCACGTCGGCTCAGAGATCCGTTTCAGAGAGCTCGTGCGGGTTGGCGACACGCTGGCCGTGAATGCCGTGCCGCTGGAGAAGTGGGAGAAGAAGGGGCATCAGTTCATACGCCTGTATGTCACCTGCACCCGACTCGACGTGCTCACCACCGAGATCTTCCACACGGCCATCTTCCGGGTGGCGTCATGATGCGGATTGCGGCCCTCGCCTCCCACGGCGGCAGCATCCTCCAGGCGGTGATCGATGCCTGCGAGCGGGGCGAGCTCGACGCCCGGATCACCCTGGTGATCAGCAACAACAGCAGCGCCCGCGCCCTGGAGCGCGCGGCCGCGCACGGCATCCCGACCGTGCACATGAGCAGCCGCACGCATCCGGACCCGGACGCCCTGGACGCCGCCATGGAGTCGGCACTGATCGACTCCGATGCCGAGTGGGTCCTGCTGGCTGGCTACATGAAGAAGCTCGGCCCTCGGACCCTCGAGCGGTACCGCACCCGGATTCTGAACACCCACCCCGCCCTGTTGCCCAGATACGGCGGCCAGGGGTACTACGGGCGCAAGGTGCACGAAGCGGTGCTTGCTGCCGGTGACCGCGAGACCGGTGCCACCGTGCATCTGGTCGACGGCGATTACGATACGGGGCCGATCCTCGCCCAGGTGCGCGTGCCGGTCCGGGCCGGGGATTCCGAGGAGACGCTGGAAGAACGCGTGAAGGAGGCCGAGCGCAAGCTCATCGTTGCCACGCTCGCGGAGCTCGACAGCCGCCGGGAAGCCTCCTGAGGCAGAGCCCGGAAGGGGCCGGCTATTCCGTTATCGTCAGCCGTTCCGCCGGATCTGCGAGCGACCCGAAATCGGCCCACACCACCTTGAGCTGCACCGCCTTCGGCAGGAGGGTGTCGTAGAACGTGTCGCGGCCGACCGCGTCGCCCTGCGCATCCTGATACTGCGTGCTGCCGATCCCGTCGACGACGCGCACGCCCAGCACCTCCACCGTGGCCGCCGACTTGTCGTACCCCGTGAGCGGGCCGCGCAAGGTGGTCGGAGAACTGCCCGGATTCGAAACCGAGCGCACGATCTCGATCGCCACCGGCGCCGTGCCCTCCATGGCGCCGCGCGCACGCACGACGTCACCGATCATCAGATCATCCAGCGTGATGGGATCGACCCCGGTATTGCGCTCCACCAGTCGGGTGGTCCCGCGAATCTGGAGCGTCGCCCCGAGTATCGAGGCCGTGCCTGCCGTCACGTCGACCCCGGTCACCGGGCCCTCGATCCGGATCACCCGGGCCCGCTGAAACTCGATCGAATCGGCGACCAGCACTCCGTCGCCATTCGCCGTGCCGCTGACTTCCACTTCCACATTCAATCCAAGCTGCGCGGCGCTGCCGGTCACGAAGCTGGTCCCGGCGCTGGTGACGACCGGCACACCGCCGACCGTGAACTCGGCCGGAGAGGTGAAGCTGTCGATGAAGCCTTTGACCTCCAGCTGCGCGCCCTCACCGATCTGCGGCACGGGCAGCCGCTCCACCTCGAACGCGGTGGCGCTCGCCGGCGCCGTGAACTCGCCCGCCGCCATCCGCACCTCGACGAAGCGACCATCGGACAGCGCGGATTCCGCAAAGCGTAAGAACGTGGCGCCGGCGTAGCCGACCCGCAGCCCAGCGAGATCGAATGACCGCGTCCCCGTGTCCAGCTGCGCGACCCGGCCAATGGCCTTGTAGGTGGTCAGCGCGGGTCTCGCTGCCACGTAGGTGGCCAGAACCCTGCCGTCTCCGTCGATCGGCCCGCTGACCTCGAGCAGGTCCCCTTCACCGATCTCCTCGGCAAGCAGCCCGTCAAAGCGCGTCTCGGGATTCGTGAGGACCGTCTGACCGAGAACGGTGAGCCGATAGGTGCCCGTATCGGCATCTTCCACGACGGGCGCGGCCGAGACCGGGCCCTGCAGATTGGAGCGGTAGTAGACCGCGTCGGCATCGAGCGCGTTCAGGTCACCCGCGATCACCACGTACTGGCCCTCGCGAAGATCGCTCTGCGCGAACCCGTCGCTGCCCTCGATGAAGAACGTCGCCTGGCCGGTCTGCATCTCGAGACCGTTCAGAATGATGCTGCCGAAGGCGTCGATCTCGCCGATCACCCCGCCGCTGCCACCGATACCCGTATCGAAGCCAAATCCCGAATCGCTGATCGTGCCGCTGGCTACGGCGGCGCCCGTGCTCGTCCCGGTGGCGGTGCCGCCGCCGGCCGACCCATCGCCGCCACCACCAGTACCGCCACAAGCGGCAACTGCCAGCAACATCACTGCGAGCGCACATCGATACAACACCGTCACTCTCCCGATCCCTGCGAGTCGTCCGCGTCGGACGCCGGCCGCTGTGCGGGCCGATTGATCTGGAAAATCCCGAGGCCGAGCACGACCCGCTCGTCGTCCCCGGACCAGTCCCGTTTCTTGTCCCTTGCCGCCAGCCAGCGGTTCAGCTCCTCGAGCACCGGCCGGGCAAGCCGTTTCGAGTAGGCGTTGAACTCGTCCACGTACGTCGCCGGCACGTTGTCGGAGAGCACCTTGAGCTGGAACAGCTTGTCCTGCGCCTCCTGCATGTTGTGGTCGATGGTCTCGATCAGCTCCGCCGTGTCGATGCCGAGAATCTCCGCCACGCTCTCCGGATCTCCCGAGGGAACATAGCCACGGGTGGTCATCCGCAGCTTGCCGCTCACCTCTTCGATGGCGTCCACTCGGAGGAGCTCGTCGGCTATCGCCCGTGGCTGCATGTCGCCGCTATGCTTCTTGCAAAGCTGGGTGAAACTCGGTTCCGCACCCTCGAAGGGCAGATCCAGCGGATCCCCCTTGCGGTCCTGAAACTCACCATCCCGCAGCCACGCGCCCAGAACCGCGGCGGCCCGGTTCCAGCGACGCCGGTCGTCATCCGAGAGAGGGGCGCTGCCACGCAATCTGGCAACTTCCTTGCGATTCAGGCCCGTAATCACCGAGATTCGGGCCGAAGTCTGACGCTTACCCTCGATAGCAAACTCATGCTCGGCCACATCGACATACGTCTTGCGGACCAGCTCGGTCAGGGCGTCCGACGGGATCCCGTTCCGCAGCAGGATCCGCACCAGCGGGTACAGAATCCGCCGTGCAGCATCCAGCAATTTGCTTTCTATAGCCATGCCACCGGTTTAACCCATTGGCCCACCGGGTTCCAGAGCCAGTGTTTAAGTACGTGAGGTCCTATCGTGCGCCAGGCTCACTCGGACAGCTGCGTGTCGATCCTCAAAACGCCCTCAAGGGTGCGGTGCACGGGGCACCGATTGGCGATCTCGAGCAGGCGCGAACGCTGTGTCTCGTCCAGCCCGCCATCCAGCGCCACCTCCCGGCGAAGCACTTCCAGCCGACCGCCGTCCTCGTCGCACCCCTCACAATCCTCCGCATGCTCCCG
This sequence comes from Pseudomonadales bacterium, assembly GCA_050118205.1. GTDB lineage: Bacteria > Pseudomonadota > Gammaproteobacteria > Pseudomonadales > Azotimanducaceae > SZUA-309. The sequence continues at coordinate 432 of JASFLG010000196.1, read as the reverse complement.
GCTGTGGGTGACCTGCACGTCCACCGTCTGCAGATCCCAGCCTTTGCGGTTCGCATACATGCGGATGGTCATGGACGTGCAGGTCCCAAGCGCCGCCAGCAGGTGCTCGTAGGGATCCGGCCCCAGGTTGTCGCCACCCATCCGCCTGGGCTCATCGGCGAGCCAGTGATGATCGTCGGAGAAGACGTCGCGCAGAAACTTGCGGTTGCCCTCGCCAACCCACACGGCACCACCGGGCACCCCGTTGGAGGGCTCGGCCTCCGCTTCCGGCAGGTAAGCATCCGCCCAGGCCGCGATCGTCGTCGCCGCGTACTGGGCCTTGCGGACATCCGTCAGCATGTGGTCGGCGCCATCGATCGCAATGAAGCTCTTCGGGTGCTTGGCCGCCTGAAAGATGCGGCTGGCTTCGTCGATGGAAACCACCTCGTCCAT
>JASFLG010000195.1:0-7519 GCA_050118205.1 Pseudomonadales bacterium | reverse complement strand
ACGTATTCGTCGCCATCCCGGATCGCGGTGGTCCGAACGCTCTGCAGGTCGGACCCCGTGCCCGGCTCGGTCATGGCAATGGCGCCGATCAGCTCGCCGCTCGCCATCCCGGGCAGCCAGCGCTGACGCTGCGCCTCGTCGCCGTAGTGATGGATGTAGGGCGCCACGATGGCACTGTGCACCTGATTGCCGAACCCGGTCAGGCCGCGCCTGAGAAACTCCTCCATGATCACGGTCTCGTGCCGGTAATCACCGCCACCACCGCCGTAGGCCGTCGGGATTTCCGCGCACAGGAGTCCGGCGGCACCGGCTTTGAGCCACGCCTGGCGGTCCACCCTGCCTTCGCGCAGCCAGCGTTCGTTCTCAGGGACGAATTCCTGGTCGAAAAAACGGCCGGCGGCGTCGCGCAGAATGTTCAGCTCGTCGTCGAGCCACGGAGATCGATAGTTTTCGTACAGCATGTCGAGCCCAGATTGAAAGCGGGGAAGCCACGCGCGCCCCGGACGTTCCCGGCACGGCGGCTGTCGGGTCAGGGCCAGCCCGCAGCGGGATAGGGTGCTGCGCAGGCCTCGATTCTACCCTGCCGGTTTGCCCGGCATTCCTCGGGATTCGAGGAGTCCGCGGTGAGCACGTACAGGGTGGTGCGGTCCGGGCCGCCCAGCATGCAGGCGAAGGCACCCTGATCCACTTCCACGCGGTGCGTGATCTCACCGCCCCGGGTCTGGCGGACGCACTCGCAGGTGGTGGGTGACGCCGACCAGATGCCGTCCTCCGCATCCAGGCAGATACCATCCGGCACGGCGCCCTTGGGCAGCTCCGCCCAGGTGCGACGGTTGGACAGGTCGCCGTTGGCCGCGATGTCGAACGCGGTGAGCCGCGCCCCAAAGGTTTCCGCCACGATCAGCGTGCGCCCGTCCGGCGTGATCACGGTGCCGTTCGGAAACATGAGGTCCTCGGCGACGACCCGCGCGGCGCCGTCCGGCTCGATGCAGACCAGCTCGGCGGTCCGTGGCTCGGCACCCGCGTTCAGGTCGAAGCCGAAGTTGCCGACGTACGCGCGCCCTCCGCCATCGACCACCATGTCGTTGCAGTCAAAGCTCGCCAGCGCGGACAGGTCCGCGTGCTCGGTCAGTGTGTGGCCGTCGAAGCGCAGCACCCGCCGATCGCGCATGGAGACGATCAGCAGATCTCCGTTCGGCAGCCAGCCGAGCCCGGAGGGTTGATTCTCCACCCGAACGACCGGGTGCCGCACGCCGTCCGGCGAAAATCGGAGCACCTCGTAGGCGTGCATGTCAGAGAGCCAGAGCTCCCCGTCGTGCCAGCGCGGGCCTTCCCCGAAACACAGGCCGTCGGCGAGCCGCTCAAGTGGCTTGTTGTTCACCAGGTGTCCCCCCCATCCAGTGAGGACTTAGCTTACCACGATGGCCCCGCCGCGCCCGGATGACCGGCGACGCGCCTCCCTGACGCTCTGGCGCGCATAAATGGCAGGGGGTAACATGCCCGGCTCGACTCAACGAGGTTGGCGGAATGCCGCCCGCACGTTTTCCGGCAGGGAAAGGCCGTGGGGACGCAGGCCGACTTCTCAAACCACTGGGGGAATCTCATGAAAGACGTAGTCATCGTCGATAGCGTGCGGACCGGATTGGCCAAGGCATTCCGTGGCAGCTTCAACCTTACCCGTTCCGACGACATGCTGGCGCACTGCATCGATGCGCTGCTCGACCGCAATCCGAACGTCGGCCCTGACGAGGTGGAAGACGTGATCGTGGGGGCTGCGAGCCATGTGGGCGAGCAGGACGGGAACCTGGCTCGCCTCGCGGTCGTGCTGTCCAAGCTGCCGATCACCACCGCCGGCATGACCATCAACCGCTTCTGCTCCTCGGGGCTGCAGTCCATCGCACTGGCGGCCAACCAGATCGCCTCCGGGCAGACCCAGGTCGCCATCGCCGGGGGCGCCGACTCCATCTCCATGCGCACGCGCCAGGAGCCCGCCAAGGCGAAGCAGAACAAGCGTCTGCTGGAGGAGAAGCCGGAGATCTTCATGGCCATGGGCAACACCGCAGAAGTGGTGGCGCGGCGCTATCAGGTCACCCGCGAGATGCAGGACGAGTACGCGTTGCAGAGCCAGCAGCGTTACGCTGCTGCCGTGGAGGCGGGCAAGATCGCGGAGGAGATCGTCCCCATGACCACCACCATGCTGAAGGTGGACAAGGAAACGGGCGACGAGAGCCGCGTGGAGGCCACGGTGGATCGGGACGAATGCAACCGCCCGAACACGACCCTGGAGGGGCTCGCGGGCCTGCCACCGGCCTTCGAGGAAGACGGCACGGTGACCGCCGGCAATGCCTCCCAGCTCTCCGACGGTGCGTCCATGACGCTGCTGATGAGTGCCGAGCGGGCCGCGCAGCTCGGTATCCAGCCGATCGGCATCTACCGGGGATTCACCGTTGCCGGCTGCGAGCCGGACGAGATGGGCGTCGGCCCGGTGTTCGCCATTCCGCGCCTGCTGAAGAACGCGGGCCTGGACCAGGACGACATCGACCTGTGGGAGCTGAACGAGGCGTTTGCTTCCCAGTGCCTGTACTGTCGCGACAAGCTCGGGTTGCCGAACGAGCTCTACAACGTGCTCGGCGGCAGCATCAGCATCGGCCATCCCTTCGGAATGACGGGTTCGCGGCAGACGGGGCTGGTACTCAGGGAGCTCAAGCGCCGCAACAAGCGCTACGGTGTGGTCACCATGTGCATCGGCGGCGGACAGGGCGCGGCCGGTCTCTTCGAGGCCGCCTGAGCAGACGGATGCGTGGTCCGGCCGGTTACAAAATGAAACTGGCAGGAAATGGGCTCGAAACAGCCGCCGGGCAGAATACCGGCGGCTGTTCGCCGCGTCCGGCGTGGCCGGGGAGTTATGGACTTTACCGGTAGAACAAGGCAGGAAAATTGGCATAGCCGGCAGATTGGCCTGGCCTGGGGACTGCTGCTCCTCATGGCGGCGGTCGGTGCCCGGGGAGCGACCGGCGAAGCCGATGTTGCCCAACCCCCTCCGGGTGCCCAGCTGGTCGACTCACCACTGCTGCGGGTACCCGACTATGCCGACAAATCCGATCAGGAGCTCACCCGTATCGGCGCCCGTTGGGACGACCTGAACAAGGTGGAGAAAGCAGCCCTGCTCCGCGAGGTGAAGCTGCGCATGGCGCAGCGCCGGGACACCGATGGCGTGCTCGTGATCCGTACCCAGAGACGCTACGGCCGGGTGTACAACGGCAGCCAGTACCTGAAGATAGAAACCAAGGTGGTGCGGGTGACGCCGGCTGATGCGGCCGCGGCGGCCGCCGCCAGAAAGGGCTTCGGAGTCGGTTTCGAACGACGCAACGCGGAAGGCGTGGTGACCGGCGATTCGGCAGGCGACGATTCCGATCCGTCCTCGTCCGCGGCGGCCCAGATCAAGTCGCCCGTCATCCGCGTGACAGACCCTTCTTAGGCTGGCGAGGCGCCTTTGGACGGCGATGCCGCCAAGCTGCTGGTGGTCGACGACGACCCGGAAATCCGCGAGCTGACTCAGCAATACCTCTCCCAGCAGGGTTTCACCGTTCACTGCGTGGACAGCGGCGAAGCCATGGATGCCTTTCTGGCCAGAGAGTCGGTCGACCTGATCGTGCTCGACCTGATGCTGCCGGGCGAGCATGGTCTTGCAATCGCACGCCGGCTCAAGAACGAAAAGCACATCCCGATCGTGATGGTGTCCGCCCAGGGCGACGATATCGACAGGATCGTCGGTCTGGAAGTGGGCGCGGACGACTACCTCGCCAAACCGTTCAACCCGCGGGAGCTGCTCGCCCGAATCCGCGCCGTTCTGCGCCGTGCAGGCAGCAGCAGCTCGGGCGAAGCGGCCGAAGGCAGGATTCACTTCGGCGATTTCGAGCTCGACATCAGCTCGCATCGTCTGAGCAGAAACGGGGAAGCGGTGGCGCTGACCTCCGGCGAGTTCGACCTTTTGAGCATCCTGGTATCGCATCCCAACAAGGTCCTGGACAGGGATCGACTTCTGGATCTCCTGACCGGCGCGGAACGTTCGCCGTTCGACCGCAGCATTGATGTCCGGGTAACCCGTCTGCGTGGCAAGATCGAGAAGGATCCATCGAGCCCCGTGTTCATCAAGACGGTCTGGGGCAAAGGGTATATGTTCTGCCCGGATGGTGATGGCTGAGCGGAGGTGGAGGTTCGGTCAGGGATCCCTCCTCGCGCGCACGAACCTGACCCTCGCGGTCAGCTCCTTTCTCATTGCCCTGGTCTCTATTGCGGCGCTCAACCTCTACCTCATCGAGCCCATCGCCCGGCAGTCGGCAAACGACGAGGCGGCGCTCCTGGTGCTGTCCGCTCAGACCTGGGTTGAGCTGCCGCCGGCAGCGAGACCCTACTTCGAGCTCGAGCTGGCTCAGAACCACGACCTGATCATCACCTCGGAGCCACGCGAGCTCCGGCCAGCCACCCTCGAACAGCCCTACCTCGGCCTGGTACAGGATCAGTTGAGCGAGCGCCTGGACGAGCCGGTCACCCTTCTGGAAGGCGACGACCTGGTCTGGCTGGACGTGGTGATGGGTGGACACCGGTTGCAGATCGGATTTGCGCCCAGTCGCCGTAACGTCCAGCCGCTGTACGTGGGGATCGTCATCCTCGGGCTGGGCGCGGCCATCGTCTTCCTGACCTCGCTGATCATCGTTCAGCGGATCACGCGGCCGCTGGTGGAGGCGGCCAAGCGGGTGGAGTCGTTTCGCGGTGGCGAGAACTTCGAGTCCATCCCGGAGGAGGGTCCCCGGGAGCTGGTCTCGCTGGCGCGCAACTTCAACACCATGGCCCGGGAGATCTCGGCGCTGCTCAGTAATCGCACGACCCTGCTCGCGGGCATCTCGCACGACCTGCGTACGCCGCTGACCCGAATGCGCCTCGCTCTGGAGTTGCTGCCGGCCGACGTCGATCCAAAGCTGATCGAGCGTTTCGAACGGAATCTGGAGACCATGGACTCGCTGATCGGGGATGCCCTGCGTTTCGCCAGGGGTACCGGCGAGACCCCTCAACCCGTGCTGCTGCGGCCGTTCGTGGAGGAGGTGGTGGAAGGGTACAACGTGCGGATTACGTTCACCGCGGACGGCGACCCGTCCCTCACGGTCAAGCTCGCGTCCGGTGCGCTGAAGCGCGTGCTGACCAACCTGATCGGCAATGCCCAGCAGCATGGGGACAACGTGCGCGTGCATCTCGATGGCACCGAGATACACATCATCGATTCGGGCCCCGGCATTCCGGACGAGTTCAAGGAGCAGGTGTTCCAGCCGTTCTTCCGGCTGGACACCTCTCGCAGCACGACGACGGGCGGCAGTGGTCTCGGTCTCGCCATCGTGCAGCAACTCTGCCAGGCGCATGGCTGGCGAGTGCGCATCGAGGATCTGCCCGGGGGCGGAACGGATGTCGTGGTCAGCCTGGTCTGATCGATGCGGGGTAACAAACTGATACAGAATGGTTCCCGGGCGTAATTCCCTGGAAACAGTTTTCCGCCATAGTAATCATCGACAACGAAACGGAGCGGACGACGCACACGGTTCGTAGTCTCTATCCCCTTAAGACCTCTCCCACGAGCCAAGGCGACGTGGCGACAGAAGGTCACCTCGAAACCGCCGGCTACCTCTCCAGGCCGGCGGTTTTTTTTGCCTCGGAAAATGCGGAAGCGCCCGCGGCACCGGGGTCCGGGACGAGCGGTGCCCCGCGCTGGAAGGCGCGCGGCACCTGCTGGCCGTCAGGTGCTCTGTTGGTACAGGTGTACGTCGCGCTGCGGGAACGGAATGGAGATGCCCTCCTGATCGAAGGCGAGCTTCACCTTCTCGGTCAGATCGAAGTACACACCCCAGTAGTCCGGCGCGTTCACCCAGATGCGGGTGGTGATGTCCACGGAGCTGTCGCCGAGCGCGGAGACGACGATCTGCGGCACCGGCTCCGGCAGGGTTCGGCTGTCTTCCTTCACCAGACGCTCGATCGTGGCTTTCGCCTTGGCGATGTCGTCGCCGTAGCCGATGCCGAACACGAAGTCTACCCGCCGGGTCGCCTCCATGGAGAAGTTGGTGATGATGCCGTTGGAGATGCTGCCGTTCGGCACGATGATGACCTTGTTGTCCGGAGTCTTCATGATGGTGTTGAAGATCTGGATCTCGCTGACGGTGCCCATGACGCCCTGCGCGTCGATGAAGTCGCCGACTTTGTAGGGCCGGAACAGAAGCACCAGCACCCCGCCGGCGAAGTTGGCGAGGCTGCCCTGCAGCGCCAGGCCGACTGCCAGGCCGGCGGCACCCAGCACGGCGATGAAGGAGGTGGTCGCGATGCCGATCATCGAGGCGACGCTGATCAGCAGGAGGGCCTTCAAGCCGACCGAGGTCAGGTTGCACAGGAAGCGGGCGAGCGTCGGCTCGGTGTTGCTCTTCTCCATGCCTGCGCCCATCACCCGGACGAAGCGGTTGATGATCCACAGACCCACGAAAAGAACGATGATTGCCAGGAGCAGCTTGGGCCCGTAGGTCATCGTCAGATCGATGGCCTTGTCCATGTACCCGGACATCCGCTCGGTGGAGATCTCTTCCATGATGTGTACCCTCCAAGGTCTCAGTTATTCTTGCGGGGCCAATGATGCCCGTTGCCGGCGCTTCCGACAATTCGACATCCGGTCTCCCTGAGCGCCCCTCGCGGCCGCCTGCGGGTGACAGCCCACGGGCCATGACCTAACCTACGACGTTTACTCGAGCAGGGACGCGCCCGCGGTACAGACAGGCGTGCTGCCGACCGTGAGGCGTCGTTCCTGGCTGGCAAATCGAGCTAAGCGGAGGTTGGGCGTGAAAGCTATCGGATGGCTGATCGGCATCGTGCTGCTCATCGTGGTGGCGCTGGGTGTGTTTCTGGTTCTGAACTCGGGCGCGTTGCTCAAACGGGCGGTGGAGACGCTCGGTCCGGAGTATCTGGGGGTGGACGTGCGTCTCGATGACGCCGATATCTCCCTGCGCGACGGCACCGGCGAGCTTCGCGGCCTGGTGATCGGCAACCCGCCGGGGTTCGACGGGCCCTATGCGTTCAGCCTCGGACGCATCACGCTGGGTCTGGACCCGATGGCGCAGAGCGAGCAGCTGATCGTCCTGCGTGACGTGGAGGTCGACGCGGCAGACCTGGCTCTGATTGCACAGGGCCGCAATACCAACCTGCAGGCGATACTCGCCAACCTCGAGAGTGACAAGGGCACGGGCGAGCCGTCACCCGCAGAGGGAGAGAGCGCCGCCCCGAAGATCGTTATCGACCACTTCGCGTTCACCAATGCGCGCACGTCGCTGAACTCCGACATTCTCGGCGAGACCTCGGTGGATTTACCGGACATCGTGCTCAACGACATCGGCCGGAAGTCCAACGGTGTCACCATCCGCGAGGCGCTCAAGCAGCTGCTGCAGCCCATCGTCCGGGCCTCTACACAGGCGCTGGCGAAAAAGGGGCTGAA
>JASFLG010000194.1:0-7533 GCA_050118205.1 Pseudomonadales bacterium | reverse complement strand
GGCTTCGGCCGTCGTTTCGGCAGTGACAAGCGCCGCTACCGGCTGCCGGACGGACGCCCCCTGCTGCTCGCCACCGTATCCAGATACCTGGCATCCTTCCCTCGGATCTGCGTGGTGCTGCGCCGCGAGGACGACGACCTGGCCGCCGAGGCGGTCCGGCTGGACCCCGGCATCGAGATCGCGGTGGCAGAGAGGGCGCACCTCGGCATGGGCCACTCGCTGGCAGCCGGCATCCATGCCGTGACCGGTCGCTGGATGTGGGCCGCGGTGGCGCTCGGCGACATGCCGTTCGTCCGCAATGACACCCTCGACAGACTGATCGCCGCATTCAGTTCGGCACCAGGTGAGGCCATTCTGCAACCATGGCACCACGAACGGCCTGGTCATCCGGTGTTCTTTGCCGGGGCTTACTTTTCCGAGCTCTCCAGACTCACGGGTGACGCCGGCGCCCGCACCGTGCTCACCGCCCACCCCGGCAGCATCGTTCAGGTCGACGTGGACGATCCCGGCGTTCTCGAGGACCTGGACCGCCCTCTTTGAGGCCCGGCCCGTTCAGTCCCGGGCACCGCCCAGCCGGGACGCCCAGTCGAGCTTGCTCCGGCAGGAGCCGTAGAAGCTGTGGTCAAGGGGATACACCAGGGTCAGGGGTGTCGCGTATTTCGACACGAGCACCTCGTCGCCGGGACGGAGGGTCAGGTCCACCTGTGAGTCACAGCTCGCGTGCGGCTCGGCCTCACTCTCGCTGATCACGACCTTGATCCGGGACTGCCCACGAACCACGAGCGGCCGGGAGGTGAGCGTATGCGGAAACATCGGCACCACGACGATGGCATCGAGGCTCGGATGCATGATCGGTCCGCCGGCCGACAGTGCGTACGCGGTGGAGCCTGTCGGCGAGGAAATGATCAGCCCGTCCGATCGCTGGTCGTAGACGAACTCGTCGTCCACCCAGAGGGCGAACTCCATCATTCGCGCCCCGCCGCCGAGATGCACGACCACGTCGTTCAGCGCCGGAGAGGTGACTACCTCCCTGCCCTCGCGACAGACCGTCGCCTCGAGCAGGAAGTGATCCTCCTTGCGATACGCGCCATTCAGCACCTCGGCCAGGGACACATCAATCTGATCGGGGGAAATGTCGGCCAGAAAACCGAGACCGCCCCGGTTCACCCCCACCACCGGCACCCGGGCATGCGCCAGATCCCGCCCGACACCAAGCAGGCTGCCGTCACCTCCGACCACCACGATCAGGTCCGTGCGCTTGCCGAGCGCCAGACGCGGTGCCCGCGCAAAAGCGGCGCCGTCGGCATCCTTACGATCTCCGCCGACAAGCATGGCCGCAGTGTCGTCCTCGACGACCACCTCCACATCCGCATTGAGCAGCACGTCGAGCACCGACTCGAGAGAGTCGCGTATGTCGGCGGTGCCCCGTCGGCCGATCAGACCCACGGTGGAAAATGAACTCGCCATCGCAACCGGATGTCCTTTGGAAGTGATAAGGTGCGTCTGCGTGCAACCCTACCCTGCGGTGTTGACGCGGACAATGCCCGGGTAGGTCGCCCGGGGGCGAAGGAGGAGCCATGAGCAGCGTGCTGACCCGCAACCTGAGCGAGCGTTACGAGCAGGCACTGCGGGAGGTAGCGGACAAGCACCGACTGGCGGATGCGGACGACCTCTGGCGCCTGATGCGCTCGGAGGCGGACGCCAAGGCCACCCAGGAGCCGATTCTCGGCAGCTACTTTCACGCCACCGTGCTCAATCATCCGACCTTCGGCTCCGCGCTGAGCTTCCGCCTCGCGTCCAAGCTCGATAACCCCATGCTGCCGACCATGCTGATCCGCGACGTGATCCAGGAGGCCACGCAGGACGAGCCGGAGATCCTGAGGGCCGCGGAGATCGACATGCTCGCCACCTTCGCTCGGGATCCGGCCTGCGAGGACCTGACCACGCCTTTTCTCTTCTACAAGGGTTTCCACGCGCTGCAGGCTCACCGGGTGGCGAACTGGCTGTGGCAGCACGGCCGTCGCACCCTGGCACAGTTCTTCCAGAGCCAGATCAGCGTCACGTTAGGGGTGGACATCCACCCCGCCGCCAGGGTCGGATCCGGCATCATGCTCGACCACGCCACGGGCATCGTCGTCGGGGAAACCACCGTCATCGAGGACGACGTTTCGATCCTGCACTCCGTCACCCTGGGCGGAACGGGGAAGACAACGGGCGACCGGCATCCGAAGATCCGTCGCGGCGTGCTGCTCGCTGCCGGTTGCAAGGTGATCGGCAACATTGAGGTCGGCGAAGGGGCAAAGGTCGGCGCGGGCAGCGTCGTCCTGGACAACGTGCCGCCCCACGTGACGGTAGCAGGTGTGCCAGCCCGTATCGTCGGCCGGATCGCGGAAGCGTACCCTTCTCACGAAATGAACCAGAACTGGGAAATCTGAATGGCGGAACCGAAGTGTCCGAGCTGTGCCGTCACCGGCATCAGCCACATCGTCTCCAAGGAGAGCATGGAGCGATCGAAGTCCAGACAACCCTGGTTTCTGGTCGTCCATTGCGATGCCTGCGGTCACGTGTACGGGGTGCTCGCCAAACACACGTTCAGCCAGCCGCTGGCTCCCAAGCTGACCATACCGAGCCTCTGAACTCCCGACCTCCCCGATGACCTGCAGTGCCCTGCGCGGCAGGGATCAGGCGGACGCCCCCAGCCTTTCCCGGGCGCGCTGGATCACCTGAGCAAGCACCTCCGGCTCCTGTGCGCCCGGCAACGCGAAGGCGCCCGCAAACAGAAAACAAGGCACGCCACTGATGCCGATGTTCGCGGCACGCCCAATTTCGTTGCGGACCTCATCGGCGCCGGCGTCGCTCGCGAGATATCCGATCGTCGCGTTCCGGTCCATACCGCAGGCTCCGGCAGCTTCGAGCAGCACATCATCGTCGCCAACGTCCTGGCCGTGCTCGAAGTAAGCACTGAACAGCCGATCCGCCAGCTCGTGCTGCACGCCCGCCTCCCGGGCGTGATGCAGCAGCCGATGACCGCGGAACGTGTTCGGCATACGGGTGACCCGATCGAAGCGCATGTCGATGCCGATACGATGCGCTTCGTCCTCGATCTGCGAGTGTCCGTCCGGTCGTCGCGCATCCCCGTAGCGTGCCCGCATGAAGGCCTGTCGGTCCATGCCTGTCTCCGGAATTCCCGGATAGAGCTGGTAGGCCCGCCAGATGATGTTCACGTCCTCGCCGATTCCCGTGGCGAGGGCTGCATCGAGGCGCCGTTTGCCGATGAAGCACCACGGGCAGATCAGGTCGGAGAAGATCTCCAGATTCATGTGGCACCTCCTCGTGCGTGCTGCACGGCGTCCCAGCCGAAAACGGTGTACGCGCCGGGCACGGTCCCGGCTGCGAGTTCGAGCCGCGTTGCGTGTATCATCTTCCGGCCATGTCGGAACCAGATCAACCACCAGCGCCGCGCGGCGGACCGCTGTACAGCACCCAGGGCATTGTCATGGGTACGGTGCTCGGGTCCCTTGCCGCCGGCGTCATCATGCTCTACCTGAACTATCTGGCCCTCGGTCGCGCCGGTCTTGCCAGGACGGTGGGTGTCTGGGGCACTGCCCTGTTTCTGGCCGTGATTCTCCTGGGCACGCTGGTGCCGAACACGGCGCCCGTGGCGCTGGTGTTCGTGGCCATTCAGGCGGGGATTGCGTACTTCGTGACCGAACGCCTCCAGGGTGCGGCGATCCGTTACCACCAGAGCCAGGGCGGCGCCATGCACTCCAACCTGCGTGCCGCCATGGTCGGATTTCTCACCGCGCTGGCGCTGTTCTTCCTGATGGTGATGGTGATGAGCGTGGTTCTGGCCGTCACCGGCGGGCTGCCACAGCCCACCTGATCCCGCTCAGGGCTCGCCGCGCAGCAGCGCCTGCAGACGCCGGCTGCGCTGCTGCTCGTGACGAAGCGCAGAGCGTAGCTGCTGGATCTCCTCGCGGCAGCTGCGAATCTGCTCCAGATAGTTGCGCTGCTGTTCCGCCAGCTCGTCCCGGTACTTGGTGGTCACCTCGGACACGCGCTGGTTGTGCTGTCGAATCAGGCTCTCCAGGTTGACGCGACCCTGCTCGCCGAAGGTGTCCGTCAGGCGGACCTCGAGTGCCTTCTGGCGGACACGCCCGTCGTCCTCGAGGAGCTCGGGCAGCGCATCCGACCCGTTGTTGCGTTTGCCGAGCGCGCCCGACGGCTTCAGGCCCAGCTGGTTACGCCATACGGTGCGCTGAACGATATGAATGGACCCGTTCTCGCCCTCGCCCTTCGGCTCCCAGAGATTGACCGAGTGCCAGGGTACCGGACACTGGCCGCGGCAGGCGAGGCGGACCGGACCGGTCCCGAGATCGGGACCCGGGCCCGCGTTGTCCGCGAGGTAGCGCAGCGGCAGGTTGAAGTGCCCTTCGATGTAGCCCTCTTCGTCCACCTTGAAGGTGAAGAAGACGGCGGCCCGCAAAGACAGCGCGGCGCCCACCACCGCGAATGCGGCGCGCACTTTGCTCGCCGCGAACTGATCGAGACGGGTTTCCCCGTCGGTAAAAAGCTCGAACTGACCGGGTGTCAGCGCCGCCTCGATGTGCAGACCATCCGCATCGAACAGCAGCACGGCCTCTTCGTATCCATCCTGGTCCGTCACGAAATCCGTCATCCTTCTCGAAGGCTCGGGACACCCCCGCGGGTCACACCGACGGGCAAGCACCCCCGATTCGGGGATTTAATCAGGAATTCAAAGAGCGGATCGTGGAAAGGATCACGAAAACAGTGGGATACGGATCAATACTCGAATCGAGCTTAGATCTCGTAGGCGTCCACCCACACGGGTGGGTGCTCTTCCGCCCCCATCTCGACGTCACCAAGGTCGGCGCCGTCATCCCAGGGGCGTTCCGGTTCGAAATGTTCTTCGAGTTCCATCTCGTCGTCTCCTGCAAATTCCTTTTTTTGATGGCCTCTGGCAACGTGCTGGCGCCAGGCTCTCGCCGGCAGGGCTCAGGCCACGGTCGGTCCCTGCTCGAAGCGGCTGGCGATGTCACCGTAGTGAAAGGCAGCCCGTTTCGGTCGACGCTCACCCGGCCGAAGCCCGGTTTCCTCCGCATAGACCAGAATCTCACCGGGAAACCGCCTGACGTCCACGACCCGGTACTCGCCGTCACCGACGGAGAACGTCCTACCGAGTAAATCCTGCATTCCAGCCCCCTGCGACTGAATGACACCGCTCAAGCATAGGCGCAAGCCATGACGCCAGCGTTAAACGTTGTAAGGGAACTTCACCGGTCTTGCTTACGGAAATCCAAAAAACTGGCGATATTCGCCAGGGTGGGAAACAAAACCCGCAATCATTTCAAGAGGTTACCTGTGGCCCGAAGGTTGCAAGGCACAGTGTGCTTTCATGTCCTTTGGAGGAGAAGACCGTCGACATGATCAAACGCGTACTGCTCTTTGCACTCGGCTCGATGCTGGTGCTCGTCGGGCTCATCGGCCTGCTGGTTCCCGTGCTGCCGGGCGTGCTCTTTCTGCTGCTCGCCGCGCCCTGCTTCGCGGCGCTGTCTCCGCGCTGGCAGGGACGCCTGGCGCGGCATCCGATCTTCCGCGGCTGGCAGCTGCGGTGGCGCCAGAGCCGGGGGCTGCCCCTGATCGCGCGAATTCGGCTGGCTTTCTGGCTGACCGCGGAAGCCGCGCTCGCTGCGGTACGCCGCGTGTGAGGGTCAGGGCCTCACGAACAGCGCCTCACACCCGGTGCCCGCCAGCAGACTAGTCAGGCGGTCCCGGTCATCCCCATCTAGGCGCGCCTCGCTCTCCCGCAGCCACTGCAGACACCGGGCCTGGTACGGAAATGGCCGCTGCACCCAGGGACGACCATCGATCTCCGTGCGCACCTCGTCCGCGCCCGCTTCGATGGCCGACGCGTTGGCCAGCAGAATAGGTACGTGGGTACGCCCGACCTCTTCGAGGAGCGCTACGAGCGACGCAGGCAGATGGTCCCGATCGAACCAGTCGGAGGCGGCGGGCTCCAGTCCTGAAAGGTCCTCCACCACGCTCACCCAGGCGTACACCTGAGGCGCGCGTGCCAGGGTCTCAGCCATGGGCGTGGGATCGAAAGCCGCAAGCTGGGTGAGCTGGCCGAACAGGGCAAAATCCGAGGCACCCGGACGCCTGCCCAGGACGAAGCCGCCGGCCGTGAGATGATCGCGAAACAGATCGAGGAAGCGCCGGTAGCTGTCCTCGATGACCGGCGCGGTCACGTCGTTGCTGCCCACCACGTGCAGGCGCGAGATCTGCCGATCCCGGATCATGCGTGCGACCGGCGCGATCTCGGCTTCCGTACCGGTGAGGTTCCGCCACCGCGGCAGGATGTTGCCCGCCTGCTCCACGTCCGCGGGGTAATACCAGCGATAGTGGAACATGGCCCGGGTCAGCCACTCGTCACCGTAGTCCTCGATGAGCTCGTCGAGAAAGCGCAGCACCGGATCGGACGGGATCACCGATCGGCCCAGGTACTCCGCTTCGAGGCGCCGGATGATCGGTGTCGAGTCGACCACCGCCTCGAGCGAGCCGTCCCCCGACGGCCCCTCCTTCTCGGGAAAGTAGAACGTCGGCAAGAGCGACACCCTGGGTTCGGGCAGACCCAGATCCTTCGCCTGATCTCCTACCAGGAAGCGATAGGGAATACGGCGGTAGCGAAGCAGCGCCAGCATCTTGCGGGTGTAGGGAGATCCGGGCGCGCCTTTCAGCGCGAGCTCGTTCGTCATGTCGCCTCCGATGTGTTTCGTTGCCGCTTGCCGCCAGGCTAGCTGCCGTGCGCCCTGCGGTACAGGCCCCGCGGATGCCCAGCTCGACAAAAAGATCCTTTAACTTGTTGATTACCCGATAACTTCCTGGTAACTTCCTCCCCTCGTTTTGCCCTGCCGAGCACGTGAGGACGAGCCCGGTCATTAGGGGAGGGGAAAGCGAAACTTCAGTTCCGAACAATAACCACAACGGAACGACCTGAGCCGCCCTCCGGGCGGCTTTTTTCTGTCACGCGCCCCCCGTCCGCACCCGTCTGTCCCCCGAGCCCGGCCCGCGCTCAGTCGAGGCGTTTACGGAACCGCAGCGTCGCGACAGCCAGAAAGATGAGAAAGAACGCCAGAAGCGGCCAGACGTCCTGCCATAGAAGCGAGAGCGCTGCGTCGCGCAGCACGATCCCGCGCACGATGCGCAGAAAGTGAGTGAGCGGAAACAGCTCTGCCAGCCACTGGGCCGGTTCCGGCATTCCCTCGAAGGGAAACATGAATCCCGACAGGAGAAGCTGCGGCAGGAACGACATGAACGTGAGCTGGAATGCCTGGAACTGATTGGTTGCGAACGTCGAGATCACCAGACCCAGCGTCAGGGTACTTATGACAAACAGCCCCACGCCCAGGTAGAAGTCGAACAGTGTGCCGTGCATCGGCACCTCGAAGAGCAGGACCCCGAGCAGAACGATCACGGTCACCTGCAGGTAGCCGATCAGCGTGTACGGAATGA
>JASFLG010000193.1:0-7534 GCA_050118205.1 Pseudomonadales bacterium | reverse complement strand
GCCGTCAGCCCGCCGACCAGCGCGTGCGACGACGAGGACGGCAGACCCAGCCACCAGGTGAGCAGGTTCCAGCTGATCGCGCCGAGCAGCCCGCAGAGAATGACTCCCAGCGCGTTCGCTACCGGCAGGTCCGCGATGCTGACGAACGACCCGATGGTATCGGCGACCGCCGTGCCACCGAGAATCGGACCCAGCAGCGTGAATCCGCCCACCAGCAGCACCGACTGAGCCGGAGAGATGGCGCGCGAGGCGACCAGCGTCGAGATCATGTTCGACGCATCGTGAAAACCGTTGGTAAAGTCGAAGAACACCACGAAAGCGATGGTTACGATGGCAAGCACCAGCAGCGGCTCCACGTACCCGGCTCCCCGAATGCATGTCGTGAAAAGCAGCATTCAACCGCAGCGGGCACTCCGACGCGAGCGTCGGTCACCCTTCGGGAAGCCACGGTTTGCGCCATCCCCGGGCCGCCAATACGATGGGTCTACCGGTTTTTCGAAGACAGGACCCAGCTGATGGGAGGACGCCCGGCAGTGCCGACCGGCACGGTCGTCCGCGTGAGCGGCTCCGTGGTCGATGTTGCCTTTCCCACCGCCTCGCTACCGCCGATCAACAACGCGCTGGCGGTCGACTGGGACGGACCACATGACATCGTGATCGAGGTGCAGTTCCATCTGGATCCGGACACGGTGCGCGGTGTGGCCATGCAGGAGACTGCCGGCCTCGCCTGCGGCACACCCGTGCGCGACCTGGCGGGGCCGATATCCGTCCCGGTTGGTCCTGCGGTCCTCGGCCGACTGATCAACGTGGTCGGGCAGCCGATCGATCACGGCGAGCCGTTGCCGCCGGACGCCCCGCGCGCATCGATCCATCACCGCGCGCCGCCGCTGGCATCACGGCACGCGGGACGAAGCCTCTTCCAGACCGGCATCAAAACCATCGACCTCCTCGCGCCGCTGGCCCGGGGCGGCAAGGCCGCGATGTTCGGCGGTGCCGGGGTCGGGAAAACGGTGCTCATCATGGAACTGATCCGCTCCACGGTGGAGGCCTATTCGGGGCTCGCTGTGTTTGCCGGTATCGGCGAGCGCTCGCGCGAGGGACACGAGCTCTGGCGCGAGCTCGAGCATTCCGGAGTGCTCGCCAAAACAGCCCTGGTGTTCGGCCAGATGAACGAGCCACCCGGCGCCCGCTGGCGCGTCGGCATGACGGCCCTGGCGCTGGCGGAGTACTTCCGCGACCAGCAGCACCAGAACGTGCTGCTGCTGATCGACAACGTGTTCCGCTTCGTGCAGGCCGGTGGCGAGGTGTCCGGTCTGCTCGGCCGCCTGCCGTCGCGGGTCGGTTACCAGCCGACCCTCGCCACCGAGATCGCGGAGCTCGAGGAGCGCATCACCTCGGCCGGCGATGCCGCGGTGACCTCCATCCAGGCGGTGTACGTGCCGGCGGACGACTTCACGGACCCGGCCGTCGCCGCCACCTTCGCGCACCTCGATTCCTCCATAGTTCTCAGCCGCGACATGGCCAGCCAGGGCCTCTATCCAGCCATCGATCCCCTTGCCTCCACGTCGGTGATGCTCGACCCTCTGGTGGTGGGCGACGCGCATTACGCCCTCGCCGGCGAGGTGCGCCGACTCATCGAGCACTATCGGGAGCTCCAGGAGATCATCTCCCTGCTCGGCATGGAGGAGCTCAGTGCGTCCGACCGCACAGCGGTAAAGCGGGCGCGACGTCTGATCCGGTTTCTGACCCAGCCGTTCCAGGTGACTGCCCAGTTCACCGGCCAACCCGGCGTATCGGTGCCGCTCGCCGACACCATCGCCGGCTGCCAGGCGATCCTCGACGGAGACACGGATGACTGGGACGAACAGTCGCTGTACATGATCGGCACCCTGGAAGACGCCCGCGCGCACAAGGCGCGCCCGGCAGAGGCCGACCCGGGGGACAGGGCGGCATGAGGCTGCTGGTGACCACACCGACGGCCGTGGTGGTGGACGCCCCGGACGTGCGTTACCTGCGTGCCGAGGACGAGACAGGCGCTTTCGGCATTCTGCCCGGTCACGCGGATTTCCTCACGGTGCTGGCGATATCCGTGATCACCTGGCGGAACGCCGGCGGCGACGACCATCACGTCGCCGTCCGCGGTGGGGTACTGACCGTGCGCGACGGCCAGGACGTCGATGTCGCCACGCGCGAAGCGGTCGGCGAGGACACGCTGGAGCGACTCGGCGATGCGGTTCTCGCGCGCTTCCGGGAGGAAGCCGAGGCCGAGACCGAATCCCGCGTAAGCACTGCCCGCCTGCACCTCGCCGCGATCCGCCAGCTCCAGCGATACCTGGAGTCCGGGCGACAATCCCCGCCGGTGGGAGCGCCGCCGGATCTGGAAAGCGGCGTTGCCCGGCGCATCCCGCCAGGCGAGGGTGAAGCGCCGTGACGGACGAAAAGCCCGATACGAGCGAAGAGGAGGATGACCAAAACCACATGCGCGAGGCGGTCCGGTTGCGCCAGGAGCGCCGACGACGCTGGCAGGAGGAAGGCGAACGTCCATTGTGGATGAACCTCTCCATGGTCGGTGCCCTGGGCTGGCTGATCGTCGTGCCGACGCTACTGGGGGTCGCTATCGGGCGCTGGATCGACCACGCCTTCGGCACCGGAATCACCTTCACCGGCGCGCTGATCTTCATCGGCGTGGCGGTGGGCGGCAGCCTGGCCTGGCGTCGGATCAACAGCGAATGAGCGTGGCCGGGGTGATTGCAGGGGCACTCCTCGGTCTGCTGCTCGGGGCCGTTTACTTCGCGCTGCTCTACCGCTCCGTTCGGATCGCCGACACCGCCCGAGCCGGAGGCCAGCTGACCCTGCTGCTCCTTCGCGGCACGCTCGCTGTGGCGGGATTCTGGGGTCTGGCGCAGCTCGGTGCGGCCCCGCTTCTCGCTGGTCTGGCTGGGTTTCTGATCGCGCGGCATCTGGTTCGACGGCTGGTCGTGGCACCCGGCTGATGCACGAGAACCCGCTCGCCGCCGATGTCCTCTTCCAGCTCGGCCCCGTTCCGATCAGCACCGCGGTGGTGACCACGTGGGTGATCATGGCGCTGCTGGTCGGCATCGCGTGGCTGGGGATGCGTCGCGCCAGAATTCATCCGGGGGGGCTCCAGCTGGTGGTCGAGCTCGTGGTGGAGACGCTCGACAACCAGCTTCGTGACATCGTCCGCCGCGACGCGGGACCGTACGTCCCGCTGATCGGCACCCTCTTTCTGTTCCTGGTGTTCGCCAACCTGTCCACCATCGTGCCAGCCGCCAAGCCCCCGACAGGACACGTGGAAACGCCCGCGGCCCTTGCCATGGTCGTGTTTCTGTCGGTGCACTACTTCGGCGTGCGCGCCCAGGGGTTCAAGGGATACCTTGCGCACTACACGCGTCCAAACCTGCTGCTGCTGCCACTCAACGTGCTCGCGGAGTTCACCCGCACCTTTTCGTTGATGGTCCGGCTGTTCGGCAACATCATGAGCCACGAATTCGTCATCGCGATCGTGGTCTACCTGGCTGGCCTTCTGATGCCGGTGCCCTTCATGCTGCTGGGCATCCTGATCGGGCTGATCCAGGCCTACATTTTCACGGTCCTCGCCGCCGTGTTCGTCGGCGCTGCGGTGGGCGGTTCAGAATCAGGTTGAGCCGATAATCCAGGAGAGCAGAACATGACGATCGAAATGTGGAGCATCATCGGCGCGGCAATGGCCGTCTCTTTCGGCGCCATCGGTCCGGCGCTCGCCGAAGGCCGCGCCATTGCGGGCGCCATGGATGCGATTGCGAGGCAGCCGGAATCCGCCGGCACCCTGTCGCGCACCCTGTTCGTCGGGCTCGCCATGATCGAGACCATGGCCATCTACTGCCTGGTGATCGCGCTGCTGCTGCTCTACGCGAATCCGTTCGCGGGCTGACCATGACCATCAACGGATGGACGATCGCGCTGCAAGCCATCAACTTTCTGGTGCTTGTCTGGCTGCTGCAGCGCTTTCTCTACAAGCCAGCCATGGCGATGATGGCGCGCCGCAAGCAGCTCGTGGAGGAAGCCTTCGACGAGGCCAGGAGCGCAAAAGCGCAGGCCGAGGCCGAACAGAAGCGCTACCAGTCGGAGCAGGAGAAGCTGGTCGCATCGCGCGACGAGGTGCTCGCGCGCGCGCATGAGGAGATCGAGGCGGATCGGACCAAAGTGCTGGATGACGCCCACAAGCAGGCCGCCGAGCTGCTCGACGATACGCGCCGGCAGATCGCCGAGGAGCGCGCCACCGCGCTGGCCGAGATCAAGGCGCGCGTGGCCGATCTTTCCGTCAGCATGGCCACGCGGCTGCTCGAGCAGCTCGCCACGCAAACGGGAAACGCACCGGGGCTCGCCGAGGCCGGCCTCGCGGCCCTTCTGAAACACATCGACGGCCTGCCGGAAGAGGAACGCAGCTCACTCGACGACGACCTCGGAAACTCCGGCGAACAGCTCAAGGCGATCACCGCGGTGAAGCTGGGCGCCGATTCGGAACAGCGCTGGAGGGCGGCGCTCGAAAAACGTTTCCCCGGCGCCCCGGACATCACCTTCCAGACGTCGCCTGACCTGCTCGGTGGTGCCGAGCTGCGCTTTCCGCATGCGGTGGTCAGCCTCGCCTGGTCAGAGCAGCTCAAGCAGGCCCGGGCCGTGCTGCTGAACGATGAAGACGCTCACTGACGCCCTCCAAGACTGGTTGCCTGCCGCCCGCGAGCGGGTCGAGCAGCTGTCGCTGGAACGCGGCGTTCGCCACGTGGGTCGAATCGATCACGTCGGCGACGGCGTGGTCAATGTCTCCGGGCTTCCGAACACCCGGCTCGACGAGATCCTGCGCTTCGAGAACGGAGCGCTGGGTATCGCCTTGCAGGTGAGCGTCGACGGCATCGGCTGCGTGCTCCTGGACGACACCCGGGACCTCGCCGCTGGCGGCGAGGTGTACGGCACCGGCGAGATCGTCCGCGTGCCGGTGGGTCCTCAGCTGCTCGGCCGCGTGGTCGATCCGGTGGGCAACCCGCTGGACGACGGCCCGCATATCAACCCGGAGCGGCTCGACCCCATCGACCGGCCGGCGCCTGCCATTGTCGATCGGGAGCTCGTTACCGAGCCGCTCATGACGGGCATCACCGTGATCGACGCCATGATCCCTCTCGGTCGTGGCCAGCGGGAGCTCGTGATCGGAGACCGCAAGACCGGCAAGACGGCGATTGCGCTGGACACGATCATCAACCAGCGGGATACCGGGGTGATCTGCGTGTACGTCGCGGTGGGCCAGAAGCGCTCCTCCATCAACGACGTGATCAACGCGGTGCGCACCCACGGCCGGATCGAGCACTGCGTGTTCGTGGTCGGCGCCGCCGATACCGCAGCGGGCGCACAGTGGATCGCACCCTACGCGGCCTGCACCATCGCCGAGTACTTCCGCGATCAGGGCCGCGACGCGCTGCTCGTGATCGACGACCTCAGCAAGCACGCCGTCATCTATCGCCAACTCTCCCTGCTGCTGCGCAAACCGCCGGGCCGGGAAGCCTATCCCGGGGACATCTTCTATGTGCACGCGCGGCTGCTCGAACGCGCCGCGAAGCTTTCCGAGTCACTTGGCGGCGGATCCCTCACCGCGCTGCCGATCGCCGAGACCCAGGCCGGCGACCTCAGCGCCTACATTCCGACCAACCTGATCTCCATCACGGACGGACAGATCTACCTGGAGCCCAAGCTCTTCTACGAAGGTCAGAAGCCCGCCATCAACGTCGGCATGAGCGTCTCCCGGGTCGGTGGCAAAACCCAGGCGCCCATCATGCGTGAGCTCGCCGGCCGGTTGCGTCTGGAGTACGCGCAGTTTCTCGAGCTCGAAGTGTTCACCCGCTTCGGGGCCATGGTCGATGAACGCAGTCGAAAGGCGATCGAGCACGGCCGTCGCATCCGGGCAATCCTGGCGCAGCCGCAGTACGCCCCGCTCACCCTGCTCCACCAGACCGGCCTGCTGCTCGCCCTGGATCAGCGTCTGCTGGACGCCGTGCCCCTGTCCACCGTCGCCCGTTTCCGGGCGGAGCTGGGTTCGCACCTCGCCGGGTCCTGTCCACAGGTTGCGCGCCACATCGAAGCGACGGGAGAGCTCGGCGACGAGGAACGCCAAGACCTGCTGCGCGCCATCAAGCTGCTGCTGGCCACGCTCGACCCATCCCCGGGAGGCCCGGATGGAACAGCTGACCCGGCTTAAGGCCCGTACCGAGAACCTCGAAGATCTGCGCGAGCTGATGCGCGCCATGCGGGCGCTGGCAGCCTCTCACGTGCAGTCGGCCCAGAGTGCGCTCGAAGGGATCCGCACCTACACGAGCGTCGTCGAGGATGCCATCGTGGAGGGGATGGAACTTGCGGGCGCCCTGTCTCTCGGTCGGTTGCCCGCTGCCGAACCGGACGGGGAAGTGCTCATTCTCATCGGTGCGGAGCACGGCTTCGTCGGCGCGTTGAACGACGAGCTCGTCGACCATGCCCGGTCGCAGCTGCACCCGGGCGGATCCCTGGGCGTGGTCGGCACCCGCACTGCGGACACGGCGAGCGAGCAGGGGCTCGAGATCGGCTGGACCGAGCCCATGAGCACTCAGGCCAGGGGTGTCCCGGGAACTGCCCGCCGCGTTGCCGACCGGCTCGCTGGTGTGGCGCGGGCGGAGCTCATCTACGCCGCCTACGAGCGCGGCGGCGATCACACCATCGAGCAGATTGGTGCGCTCCCGCTCGACACGAGCAGGCTCGAACGGGCGCCGCTGCGGGCCCCGCCCCTGCACCATCTGCCGGCCGCCGTGCTGCTCGAGCGTCTCGCGGGTGAGTACCTGCTTGCGCTGGTGACGCGAGCGGTGATGGAGTCGTTCGCGAGCGAAAATGGCGCCCGCCTGCGCGTGATGGAGGCCGCCGACCGGACCATCGATACGCGTCTCGCCAAGCTCGACCTGCAGCTGCATACCCTGCGTCAGGCCGCGATCACCGAGGAGCTCCTCGACGTGATCACCGGTGCGGAGGCCATCATGTCCGGTGGTCAACCAGACTAGGTGTCCGCGAACCATGTGGTACCTGCCTCCTTGAACCGCGACGCACGGTGCCGTGACCTACAGGCAGGTCACAGGAATCGAGAGGCGTTCATCCATGGCACCGTTCGGCATGTCGAGCACCATCAGGGCAGGCAGCTATGTGCACGTGTGCTGCTCTGGCTGCGGCAAGAAGGCGCTCACCAGCTTTCGCGGCTTCCGCTACCTGCATCTGTTTCACCTGCCGCTCCTGCCAATGGGCTCCGCATACGGTGTCGCCTGCAGTCATTGCGACGATCGGCGCCACGGCCGCGAGCTCGATGCGGTGTCCGGACACCGGGCTCGATCGAACAGCCGTGATCTCAGCCGCCCCCACTGGCACTTCCTGGGGCTGGGCCTTGCACTTCTGGCGCTTATGCTCTGCATCTGATCCGCTGCGTGCCCGACCGGCGTGGCGCGCGATCCGGCGGCGTGCTAGGCTTTTCCGA
>JASFLG010000192.1:0-7566 GCA_050118205.1 Pseudomonadales bacterium | reverse complement strand
AGCGTATCCCGATCGACGCCGTAGCCATCGAGCAGATCCCGTTGCACGTCCGGGTCCGCGAGGCGGACGTTGTCGTCCTGACCGTGGATGTCTACGAGGCCCTCGGTGAAGGCGCGCAGCACGCTCAGGGTGACCGGCGTGCCGTTCAGGAACGCCCGGGAGCGCCCGTCCTGACTCACCACCCTGCGCACCAGTGCGCGCCCGGGCTGGTCCGGGTCGTCCAGCGCCTGCTCCTTGAGATAAGCCTTCGCCGAGCTGAGGCCCTGGAGATCGAATTCCGCGCTCACGTCCGCCCGTTCGGCACCGGGCCGGATCGTGCTCGCGGACGCCCGCTCACCGAGCACCAGAGACAGCGCGGCGAGCAGGATGGACTTGCCGGCACCGGACTCGCCGGTGATGACCGTGAGTCCCGGGCCGAGCTGGATCTCCAGCTCGTCGACCAGCGCGAAGTTACTGACTGTCAGGGTTTTCAGCATTGCACGAGGGACGGACAACGGCTATAGCTATATGGGACTGAAGAACGATACGTAGCGCGAGATAGTACACGGATACCGCAGAACGGATACCAGGAGAAAGCGGAAAGAGGAGCCGGGAAAATACTCGAAACAGGTCATGCAGGTGACAGGTGCAGGCAGCAGGTGCAGGTGACTGGTAAAAGGCACAAGGTGTAGCTCCGGATGTGGAGTGTCCAGGGGTAGCGATGGAAGACTCGGTTGATCCGCGCGCCACGGCGCTGTTCAAGATGCTGGTCGAAGAGTACCTGGCCGAGGGCGTGCCGGTGGCGTCCAAGCGTCTGGCCGCCATGCCGTCGGTGACCGTGAGCTCCGCCACCGTCCGCAACATCATGGCCGACCTCGAGGCGCGCGGGCTGGTTCAGTCGCCGCACACCTCAGCGGGCAAGATTCCGACCAATCGTGGTCTCCGGTTCTTTGTGGATACCCTGCTGTCGCTGGACCCGCTGGAGGAAGCTCAGCTCGAGCAGCTGCAGGAGGAGCTGAACCCGGATCTCTCGCCACAGGAGCTGGTCAGCTCGGCTTCCAGCATGCTTTCGCGTCTGACCGAGATGACCTGCGTGGTCACCCTGCCGCGGCGTGACCACACCGCGCTCCGGCAGGTGGAGTTTCTGCCGCTGTCCGGGGATCGGGTCCTGGTGATCCTGGTGCTGAACGACCGTGAGGTGGAGAACCGGGTGATCCGCACGGGTCGCGACTACACCGACGTGGAGCTGACCCAGGCCGCCAACTTCATCAACCGTGAGTTCGGGGGCCGTTCGCTGATGAGCATCCGCAGCGCGCTGCTCGAGAGCATGCAGGCGGACAAGGACAGAATGGACCGCTTGATGCAGACGGCCCTGGACATGGCGTCGCACGTTTTCACCGACGCCAGCGCCGACGCCGGCGCAACCGGCGAGCCGGAGGTGGTCGTCTCGGGTGAGCAGCGCCTGCTGGACATGAGCGCCGACACGGATCGGGTCCGCACGCTGTTCGATGCCTTCTCGCGCAAGGGCAGCATCCTGCACCTGCTGGACCGCTGCCTGGAGAGCAACGGGATCCAGCTGTTCATCGGCGAGGAGTCCGGTTATGCGCTCCTCGACGAGGTCTCGGTGGTGACCGCGCCTTACCAGATTCAGGGGCGCCTGGCGGGTGTGCTCGGCGTGGTGGGACCAACCCGCATGGCCTACCAGGAAGTAATCCCCGTGGTGGACGTCACGGCCCGGTTACTGGGCGCGGCCATCAACCGTACCTGAGTTCCCCGGCCCGCCGTCGACGTCCCCCGGCCGCCTCCGATCCTTGAAAAGGGCGGATTCCGCCCCCATTTCCCCGGGGATCAGGAATTTGACTGGAGGCGAGGACGCCGGATGGAACACCCTGACCAGAAGTCGGAAGATTCAGGCCAGCCCCTTGACGAAAATCGTGAGTCGTCTGCCGAGTCTCAGGACCCGGTTGCGCTGGCGGAGGCCCTTGCGGCGGCACAGGCCGAGATCGAGTCGCTCAAGGATGCGGCACTGCGCAGTCAGGCCGAGGTAGAGAACGTCCGCCGCCGGACGGCCCGGGAAGTCGAGAACGCGCACAAGTTCGCCCTGGAGAAGTTCGCCTCCGACCTGCTGCCGGTGCTCGACAGTCTCGAGAAAGCGGTCGAGTCGGCACAGCTCGGGGCCGAAGCGACCGACGCCGCGGCGGCGAATGCCATCGCCCAGGGCGTGTCGCTCTCCCTGAAGCTGTTTCACGACGTGCTGGAGAAGGCGGGCATCAACCGTATTCATCCGGTCGGCGAGCCGTTCGATCCCCGGCTGCACGAGGCGATGTCCATGCTCGAGCACCCGGAGGCAGAGCCGAACTCGGTGCTGGAGGTCATGCAGCCCGGTTATACCTTGAACGGAAGGCTGGTACGGCCGGCCATGGTGGTGGTGAGCAAGGCGCCGGCCGGATAGGCAGCGCGGGACGGGTCGCGGCCCCCGGCGCTTGAATACCGCGGCAACACCCAAATATAGAGTGTTAAGAGAGCAACGAAATACCCGAACGGCCTGATCAGAGAGAGCGGGCGGTTGGACAGACTGGAGACAAGCAATGGGTAAAGTCATCGGCATAGACCTCGGCACCACCAACTCGTGTGTGGCGGTCCTCGAGGGCAAGGATGCCAGAGTCATAGAGAACTCCGAGGGCGATCGCACGACCCCGTCGATCGTCGCCTACACGGAGGACGGTGAGATCCTGGTGGGCCAGAGCGCCAAGCGTCAGGCGGTCACCAACCCGAACAACACGCTGTTCGCCGTGAAGCGCCTCATCGGCCGGAAGTTCTCGGA
The DNA here is from genome assembly GCA_050118205.1 of Pseudomonadales bacterium. Taxonomy (GTDB): domain Bacteria; phylum Pseudomonadota; class Gammaproteobacteria; order Pseudomonadales; family Azotimanducaceae; genus SZUA-309. The sequence continues at coordinate 4,763 of JASFLG010000192.1, read as the reverse complement.
CGGCGTGGTCCAGAAGGACATCAAGATGGTGCCCTACAAGATCATGGAGGCGTCCAACGGCGATGCCTGGATCGACGTCAAGGGCGAGCAGCTCGCGCCGCCGCAGGTGTCGGCCGAAGTGCTGAAGAAGATGAAGAAAACGGCGGAAGAGTATCTGGGTGAGACCGTGACCGAGGCGGTGATCACCGTGCCCGCGTACTTCGACGACTCGCAGCGCCAGGCCACCAAGGACGCGGGACGTATCGCAGGTCTCGAGGTGAAGCGGATCATCAACGAGCCCACCGCGGCCGCGCTCGCCTACGGTCTCGACAAGAAGCGGGGCGACCGGAAGATCGTCGTGTACGACCTCGGTGGCGGCACATTCGACGTCTCCATCATCGAGATCGCCGAGGTGGACGGCGAGCATCAGTTCGAGGTGCTCTCCACCAACGGCGATACCTTCCTCGGGGGCGAAGACTTCGACCTCAGGGTGATCGACTACCTGGCGGCGGAGTTCAAGAAGGATAACGGCGTGGATCTGCACAAAGATCCGCTGGCCCTGCAGCGCCTGAAAGAGGCCGCCGAGAAGGCCAAGATCGAGCTGTCCAACAGCCAGCAGACCGAGATCAACCTGCCGTACATCACCGCCGACCAGTCCGGACCCAAGCACCTCGTGCTCAAGCTGACCCGGGCGAAGCTCGAGTCGCTGGTCGAGGATCTGGTGGAGCGGACGATCGGTCCGTGCAAGACGGCCCTGGATGACGCGGGCGTATCCACGTCCGATATCGATGACGTGATACTGGTGGGCGGCCAGACGCGCATGCCCCTCGTGCAGGCCAAGGTGAAGGATATCTTCGGCCAGGAGGCCCGCAAGGACGTGAACCCCGACGAGGCCGTAGCGGTGGGTGCCGCGATTCAGGCCGCCGTTCTCTCCGGCGACGTGAAGGACGTGCTGCTGCTCGATGTGACCCCGCTGTCGCTCGGCATCGAGACCCTCGGTGGGGTGATGAGCGTGCTGATCGAGAAGAACACCACCATTCCCACGAAGAAGACGCAGGTGTTCTCGACTGCCGACGACAACCAGACGGCGGTCACCATTCACGTGATGCAGGGCGAGCGAAAGCAGGCCAGCCAGAACAAGTCGCTCGGCCGTTTCGACCTGGCGGACATCCCGCCGGCACCTCGCGGCATGCCGCAGATCGAGGTCAGCTTCGACATCGATGCGAACGGCATTCTGAACGTATCCGCCAAGGACAAGGCCACGGGCAAGGAGCAGTCCATCGTGATCAAGGCGTCTTCCGGCCTGTCGGACGACGAGATTGATAAGATGGTTCGCGACGCCGAGGCCCATTCGGCGGAAGATGCCCGGTTCGAGGAGATGGTCACGTTGCGAAACCAGGCTGACGGCCTCGTGCATGCAGCCCGCAAGACTCTCCAGGATGCTGGCGACAAGGCATCCGAGGAGGAGAAATCGTCCATCGAGTCCGCGGCAACCGCGCTGGAAGAGGCGATCAAGGGCGAGGACAAGGCTGACATCGAGGCCAAGATTCAGGCATTGTCGGAAGCCTCGGCATCCCTCGCGCAGAAGATGTATGCCGAGGAAGCCGGTCAGGCAGACGCCGGCGGGGAGTCGCAGGGTTCCGCCGACGGTGGCTCGGACGACGCGGTGGATGCCGAGTTCGAAGAGGTCAAGGACGAAGACAAGAAGAACTGATCGTTTCAGGCAGTGGATCGGATGACCGGCGCAGGGCCGGCGGAGCAGGGGGTCGCGTTACCCCCTGTTCCTGTTTGAGCAGGAGCCAGTTCGAGCAAAGGCCTGTCTGAGCACGAGGGAGACGTACGCGGCATGGGAGCTTAAGAAGAAGCGATGGCGAAGCGAGACTATTACGAGATCCTGGGGGTTTCCCGGGACGTCGAGATCGATGAGATCAAGAAGTCCTATCGCCGACTCGCCATGAAGAATCATCCGGACCGCAATCCGGACGACCCGGCGGCGGAGGCGCGCTTCAAGGAAGCTACCGAGGCTTACGAGGTGCTGGCCGATCCCGAGAAACGGGAAGCCTACGACCGCTTCGGTCATGCCGGTGTGGATCCCAGCATGGGCGGAATGGGCAACGGCTTCGCTGGCGGCAGCTTCAGCGACATCTTCAGTGACGTATTCGGCGACATCTTCGGTGCGGCCGGCGGTCGTGGTCGAAGCTCGGTGCAGCGCGGCGCCGACCTGCGCTACCGGTTGGATCTCACCCTCGAGCAGGCGGTGGCGGGCGACTCGATTGAGATCGACGTCCCGGTACTGGCGGCCTGTGACGAGTGCGATGGCTCCGGTGCCAGGCCCGGTACCTCTGCGAGCACCTGTCCGGACTGTGGCGGTGCGGGTCAGATCCGTGTGGCCCAGGGCTTCTTCTCACTGCAGCAGACGTGCCCGCGCTGTCGCGGCATGGGCGAGGTGATCAAGGATCCCTGCACCGCGTGTGGCGGCAGCGGTCGGCGTGAAAAGCGCAAGAAGCTCTCTGTGCGCATCCCGCCCGGTGTGGACAACGGGGATCGCATCCGGCTCTCGGGCGAGGGCGAGGCGGGCCTGAACGGCGGGCCACCGGGCGATCTGTACGTTCAGGTGGAGGTGCGCGAGCATCCGATCTTCGTTCGCGACGGGCGTAACCTCTACTGCGAGATGCCCGTGTCGTTCGTGGACGCTGCGCTGGGCGGCGAGCTCGAGGTGCCGACCCTGGACGGTCGGGTCAAGCTGAAGATCCCGGCCGAGACACAAACCGGCAAGGTGTTCCGCCTGCGGGGCAAGGGCGTCACACCGGTGCGCGGTGGTGGGGTGGGCGACCTGCTGTGCACCATCAAGGTGGAAACCCCCGTCAATCTGAACGACCATCAGAGAAAGCTGCTCGAAGAGTTCAAGGCCACTCTCGGCGAGAGCGGGGGCAAGCACTCGCCACGGGAGACCACTTCCTGGTTCAAGAGCGTCAAGGACTTTCTGGACGGCCTGAAACCCTGACACTGGGGGAGGCTCAGCATGACAACGCGCATCGCGGTCACCGGCGCGGCCGGGCGCATGGGCAGGACCCTGATTCAGCTCATTGCCGACGCCGACGATCTCCGCCTCGGAGCCGCCTTCGAACGATCCGATAGCCCGGCCCTCGGCGGTGACGCCGGCGAGCTCGCGGGGGTGGGTAGCGAGGACGTTCCGGTGACGGCCGACGTCGGCGCCGCGCTGGACGCCTTCGACGTGCTCATCGACTTCAGTGTGCCCGCGGCCACGCTCGAGCTGCTGCGGGTGCTGGCCGGCAGCGGCAGGAAGCTGGTGATCGGCACCACGGGCTTCGACCCGGACGGGGTGCAGGCCATCGAGACGGCTGCCCGGGAGATGGCGATCATGAAGGCGCCGAACATGAGCGTCGGCGTGAACGTGGTCTTTGCCCTGATCGAGATGGCCACCCGGGCCCTCGGGGACGACGTGGACGTGGAGATCATCGAGGCCCACCACCGGCACAAGATCGACGCGCCGTCGGGTACGGCCCTGCACATGGGCGAGATCGTCGCCGAGGTGCTCGGGCGCGATCTCGCCACGGACGCGGTCTACGGGCGCGAGGGCACCACCGGGCCCCGCGAGCGGCGCACCATTGGATTCTCCACGGTGCGCGCCGGCGACATCGTCGGCGAGCACACGGTGCTTTTCGCCGGCACCGGCGAGCGCATCGAGATCACGCATCGGGCGCAGAGCCGGACCAACTTCGCACAGGGGGCTCTGCGTGCGGCGCGGTTTCTCGCCGAACGGGAGAGCGGGCTCTACGACATGCAGGATGTACTAGGTTTCACCGACGCTCTTCGGTAGACTACGCGACCCAATCCAGGCGGGATCGACGCTCCCCGAAAGCCGACGCCTTCCGACGCGGGCGGCGGGTTTGCAGCAGGGGAAAATCGCTCTCGCCTTTTCGTGAGCGGCTCCGGAATCCCACGAGCGCCGGGGCCTTTCTGAACTTCGAGGTTTGGGCAGAATTTTGACACCGGCGTTACTCGCCCTTGAGGACGGGACCCTGTTTCACGGGACGTCCATCGGTATTGAGGGCCAGTCCGTAGGTGAGGTGGTGTTCAACACCGCCATGACCGGCTATCAGGAGATTCTCACCGACCCCTCCTACGCGCGCCAGATCGTCACCCTTACCTACACGCAGATCGGCAACACCGGCGCCAACCCGGAGGACGTGGAGTCGGACCGCGTCTGGGCGAGCGGGCTGGTGATCCGGGCGCTGCCGAAGCTTGCCAGCAGCTGGCGGATGACAATGACCCTCCCGGAGTACCTGCGTGCGGAAGGCGTGGTCGCGATCGCCGATGTGGACACCCGCCGCCTCACCCGACACATCCGGGAGAAGGGCGCGCTGGCCGGCTGCATCGTCGCCGGAGACGCGAGCGAGGCAGAGGCGCTGGCGGCCGCCCGCGCGTTCCCGGGCCTCGCGGGCATGGACCTCGCCAAGGTGGTGTCGCGCACCGAGCAGATGGACTGGCGGGAGTCGACGTGGGACCTGGAGTCGGGCTACGGCGTCCGTGAGGACGACCGCTTCCACGTGGTGGCTTACGACTTCGGCGTGAAGCGCAACATCCTGCGCCTGCTCGCCTCCCGGGGTTGCCGTATCACCGTGGTGCCGGCCCGGACGTCCGCCGAAGCCGTGCTGGCGCTCAATCCCGACGGCGTCTTTCTCTCCAACGGTCCCGGCGATCCCGAGCCGTGCTCCTACGCCATCGAGGCGATCCGCCTGCTGCTCGACAGGGACCTGCCC
>JASFLG010000191.1:0-7579 GCA_050118205.1 Pseudomonadales bacterium | reverse complement strand
TAGGTCAGAAAGGCCGGGCCGCGGTGTCCCGCAGGCAGCCTTAGCACGGCATCCACCGGGGCGGCAGGGAGAGCCTTTCCAAAGGCATCGGTGATGCCGAGCCGGCGCCACTCGTCGAGGGGCCGGGCGGTGGCGCCCCGGGCGAGCGTGTAGTCGAAGCTGGCGGGCAGCCGCACTTCCCGACCCCAGCGCAGCCCAGGCTCCCAGCCTAGGGCATCGAGAAAGTTACCAGCGGATGCCAGGGCGTCCTCGGTGCTGTTGAACAGGTCCCGGCGGCCATCGCCGTCGTGGTCGACCGCGAAACGCAGGTAGGCGCTCGGCATGAACTGCACATGGCCCATGGCGCCGGCCCAGGAGCCATGCATGTCGGCAAGCGCGATGTCGCCGGCATCGATGATCTTGAGTGCGGAGATGAGCTCGCCGGTGAAGTAACGGCTGCGCCGGTCGTCGCAGGCGAGCGTCGCCAGCGAGTCGGGAATGGCCATGTCACCGAGATAGCCGCCGAAATTGGTCTCGAGCCCCCAGAATGCCACCAGGTACTGGGGTGGCACGCCGGTTTCCCTGTGGATCTGCTCGAGCAGCCCCCGGTTGCGATCGAGTACCTCCCGGCCGCGCGTCACCCGCTCGGGGGTGACACGACGGTTGAAGTAGTCCGCAAAAGTCTGGGTGAATTCAGGCTGGCGCCGGTCGAGCTCGAGGACCCGCTCGCTCAGCGACACCTGATCGAGGACGGTGTTCACGACCGCCGGGGAAACGTCTGCGGCGAGCGCCTCGGTCTTGAACCGGGCGATGCAGGACTGGAACCGGGCCTGATCCAGAATGGGTGGGTCGGCGGGCTCCGCGGCGGCCAGGGTCGGCAGCAGGCCGATCAGACAGGCGCCGAGCAGACGATACGCGTCAGGTGTCTTGACGGGATGGTCCGGGTAGCGGGTGTCAGATGGCTTCCCGGGCGTCCTCGATGGTCCCGGCGACCAGGCTGAGGTTCGAGTCGCGGATGAACGCCTCCAGGTCGTCGAGGAGCAGGTCCCTGTCCAGACGGCCGAGAGGACCCTGAGTGAGTTTCTGCAGACCTCGCGCAATGTCCGACAATCCTTGGCTCAGTGCGGCGTGCGGCGCCTCGCCTTCACTGGCATCGAGAAGCTTCTGGTATTCCTGCAGGCCGCGCAGCATCTGGACGATGGCCTTCTCGTCCTTCCGGCTGGGAGCCAGCATGGCCTGATTATGACGTTGTCGAGCTGTGACGTACATGTGCTGTCCGATCCCCGTCAGGCGTTGTCGAATGTATCGGGCGCTAGTGTCAACAAACGCGCACAAGCCGTACTTGAGAGATTATTGAAACAATCTGCAGTGAGCCTCATGTGTGATGCCGAGCACACGGTGGGGGCGTGATGGTCCTTGTCAGGCGTCGGATGACGGGCGTCTGCGGCGCGGTTTGACCGGTGCGCCGGATTCTGCAAGTCTCGCCAGGAGGAGGTCGCATGTTGAAGTGGCAGGTCGGGGACGTTCGGATCACTCAGGCGGTCGAGCTGGTGACGGCATCACTGGGCCCCTACCTGCTTCCTCAGGCCTCTCCGGACGTCCTGGCGGGCCTGCCCTGGCTGGCCCCTTTTCTGGATGACGAGGGCCGGATCGTGCTGTCGATCCATGCGCTGATCGTGGAGTCCCAGGGGCAGCGGCTGATCGTCGACACCTGCATCGGCAACGACAAGGAGCGCAGCTACCCCCGCTGGAACCGGATGCAGAGCGACTTCCTGACCCGCCTCGCGGACGCCGGGTTCACCCCGGACGGCTTCGATACGGTGCTCTGCACGCACATGCACGTGGACCACGTCGGCTGGAACACGCGGCTGGTGAACGGCGCCTGGCAGCCGACCTTCACCAACGCGCGATACCTCTATGCCGAGGAGGAATGGGCGCACTGGCGAACGGAGCCTCAGGAGTACGGACCGGTGATCGAGGACTCGGTGCAGCCGATTTTCGATGCCGGACTGGCGGATCTGGTTGCGCCGAACCATCGCGTGACCGACGAGGTTTGGCTCGAGCCCACGCCCGGACACACCCCGGGTCACGTCAGCGTTCACATCGCCTCGAACGGGGAGGAGGCGGTAATCACCGGCGACATGATTCATCACCCTTGTCAGATCGCCCATGCAGACTGGTCGAGCACGGCAGACTGGGATCAGGAGATGAGCGCCAACACGCGGCGTGCGTTCCTCGAACGTTACGCGGACCGTCCGGTGCTGGTCATCGGTACCCATTTCGCAGCACCTACCGCCGGGCGCATCGTACGGGATGGTGACCGCTACCGGCTCGATTGCTGAGTGAACCCGACCACGCGGATCCCGAAAGATCCAGCCGAGCTCACCGCCGCATGGTTGAACGGGATGCTTGCCGGAACGCTCGCGCCCGTCTCGGGCGTAGCCGTTCGAGGCGTTGCCCGACCGGGGGCCATGTCCGACGCGTACCGGCTGTCACTTCGCTATGCGCCGTCGTCGGCAGAGGGCGAGCGGCCGTCTACCCTGATAGTGAAGCTCTCGACGCTGAACGCCGCCATGCGTACCCGACCGGCGACCCGTGCGGGCGTGGAGAAGGAGGTACGCTTCTACACCGAGCTCGCACCCGGCTCGGGCCTCCCTGTGCCGCGCTGTTTCCATGCGGAAGCGGACGCGGTTGCCGGCTGGCACGTGCTGGTGCTCGAGGACGCAGCACCCGCGGTGCAGCGCGCCGCGGAAGACGGTTGCAGCCGCGCAGAGGCGGAGCTGGCAGTCACGGCGCTCGCGCGGCTGCATGCCGGCTGGTGGAATCGTGCGCGGCTCGACGAGCTCGCCTGGCTACCCCGGGCGGAGCCGCTCGAGGCCGGTGACGCAGCCGAACGACATCGTGCCTGGTGGCCCGCATTCCGCGACCAGACCGCGGGTCTGCTGCCGGCAGAGATGCTGACCTTCGGGGATGCGTACGCTGAGGCATTCCCCCGCCTGATGAACGATCTGCTTTTCGCGCTGCCCCGCACCCTGCGACACGGCGACTATAGTCTCGCGAATCTTTTCTTTGCGTCGTCCGAGGGCGGTTCGTTCCGGATCATCGACTGGCAGATGCTGGGGCGTGGAAAGGGTGCTTGGGACCTGGCCTGGTTCCTGGGCCAGAGTCTCTCCGTGAGTCAGCGCCGGGCCTGGGAGATGGCCCTGATAGCGACCTACTTAGACACCCTGCGTGCCGCCGGGGTCGACGGGTACGATACGGCCGAGTGCCTGCGCGATTACCGGTGCGCCATCGCGCAGCGCTTCGGGACCCTGATCTCGTCACTGGTTGCTCTGCCGTTCACGGCCGCGCAGAAGGAAACGATCCGTCGCGTCCAGCTGCCGCGCAACGTCGCGGCCATTCGCGATCATGGAGGTCTGTCGCTGCTCGAAGGTTGAGTCGGGGCTGCCGCCGGTGATGCCCAGGCGGCATCACCGGCGATGGCCCGGACACGGACTTGACGCTACTTCTTCTGCTTGGCGCGCTCGGCCATCATCTTCTTCATCCAGGTCCATCCCTGGGTGGCCCGGCTCATATCGAGCAGCTCGTCCTTGCGATCGAGCAGATCCTCATAGGTGACGTCGGCGCCGAATTCCAGGTCATTGTTGTTGAACACGGCCGCCGTGGAGAAACGCCCGTTGCCGGCCTGAATGACGGTGCCACTCGGTGCGTCCTCGCTGCACATGAGCAGGACGGCGGGGGTAACCAGCCTGGGATGGCGCATGGGGTCCGGATTGTCCGGATCCACATCGCGACCGGGGATGGTGCCGATCAACCTCGTCTCCGCCGCGGGCGCCAGGCAGTTTACCCGGATGTTGTGGCTCGCACCCTCGAGAGCGAGCACGTTCATCAGCCCCAACATGCCCATCTTGGCGGCACCGTAGTTGGCCTGGCCGAAATTGCCGTAGATACCCGAGGTGGAGCTGGTGAGCACGATGCGTCCGTAGTTCTTCTCATACATGATCGGCCAGGCGGCATGGGTGACGTAGGCAGAGCCGTTCAGGTGCACGTCCATGACGATGTCCCAGTCGTCGAGCGGCATGTTCTTGAAGCTCTTGTCGCGCAGGATGCCGGCATTGTTGACAAGAATATCCACGGTTCCGAACTCGGCGACGGCGTCGTCGATGATCGACTTGGCACCCTCGCGAGTGGAGACGGAAGCCTTGTTGGCGATGGCGGTGCCGCCTGCTGAACGGATTTCCTGAACCGTGGTGTCCGCCATGTCGCCGGCGCCCGTGCCGTCGCCGGCACCTCCCAGGTCGTTCACCACCACCTTGGCGCCGCGGCGGGCGAACTCCAGCGCGTGCGCCTTGCCGAGACCACCCCCGGCACCGGTGATCACCACCACTTTGTCTTTGAAATCGCTCATGATTTTTCCCCTCTGTCGTGTTGAAGCGTTGTGTTGAAGCCTCACGCCGCCCCGGCGGCACCGAATCGGTCAGTGTACCTAATCCGGGGCCGGCGTGACGATCCGAGTGATAAGCTGGCTCGTCTATACCCTGACCACATCGGCGTTGGATCCGGCGCCAACGGATCTTGCCTGCCCCGGCTGGTGAACGGAGCGTGCGGTATGGTAGAAGAAGGGGATAGCAATCACGAAAGGCACGGTCGGGACGCAACCGTGCACAGACCTCAGCCGGTGGCGGGCGGGACGTGCGCCGACCGCTGCGAGTTTCATCATGACAGCGAAACAGACTTCCAGACACATCGGTGCCGCGCTCCTGCTCCTCCTGGCGGTCCCGCTCCCGGCCCAGGAGGTCTACCGGACCGTGGACGAGAACGGCGTTGTGACCTTCTCGGACGTGGAGACCGCCGGTGCCGAACCGGTGAGCCTGCCGCCGGTGGTCGAGCGCGAGGATGCGCTGGCGGAGCAGCAGGCTGTGATCGACCAGCAGCTTGCGGTCGCCAAGTCGCTCGAGGAATCCCGGCTCGCCCGCGAGGAGGCGCGGACCCGACGACTCGAGGCCCTGGCCGCCGATCGATCTCAGACCCTCTACTACCGGCCGGAAGATCAGTTCGAGTATCTCGGGTCGGGTTGGGGTTACTGGCCGCCCTATGCGCCCGGCTACCCCGGGTATCGACCGCCCCATCGGCCGCCGCACCACCCCGGCTATCCCGGGTACCCGGAGAAGCCCGAGCCGCCGGGGCCGCCGGCGGATCGCAGCCGGGGCGTGCCGCTCCCGCCGCTGAAGCGCGACTGATCCTCATGGGCCTGCATCGCTAGTGGCGCTCACCATCGGGCTGATCTCGGATACGCACATCCCGGAGTCACGACCGACGCTCTGGCCGCAGGTCTTCGATGCGTTTGCCCACGTCGACCTGATCTTCCACGCGGGCGACATCCACGAGCTCTATGTCCTCGACGAGCTGGAGCGGCTGGCGCCGGTGTATGCCGCCCGAGGTAACGGTGAGGATGGCAGCGGCGGCCGGCCTGTGCAGCCGGAGGACCCGCGCGTGCGCTATGCGTGGCTGCTGGAGCTCGAGGGGTTGTGGGTCGGGCTCACCCACTACGTACCCGTGCCGGAACGGCCCCCCACCTTCACCCTGGAGCGCTGGATCGAGCGCTACTTTCCCGAGCGGCGTCCGGACGTCATCGTCTCCGGGGACACGCACCGCGAGTGCATCGAGGAAGTGCAGGGGATCTTCTGCGTCAATCCCGGCTCACCGACCTATCCTCACAACTACGACACCCAGTATGGCACCGTCGGTTTTCTCACCCTGGATGATGGCGCTGCCCATGCCAGCGTGCATCTGATCACCGATGAGGGGATCGCGCCCTTCGACTGGGAGGCGACGCCACCCTGGAAGCTCGGGCGCTGATGCAGTCGCTGGTCATTCGGAAGCGTTTGCGAGCCGTGCATGCACTCTGTTCCTGACATTCCGCTCCCCGCGCTCGGCATTGCGATGCTGCCGAGCTTGGTCGTGCTGGTGATCATCCGTCTCTGGGCCCTGGACACCTGGGAGGCGATCTGGGCCAACCTGCGCATGCTGGGTCAGCTGCTGGCCGTAGGCTACGTGCTGACCTTCGTCTTCGACACCGGCTCGCCGTGGGTTGTGGTGGGCGTGCTCGGGGTCATGATGAGTGCCGCGGCATGGATCGCGCTGCGGCCGCTCGAGGGCCGTTCCGCACGGCTGTATCTGTGCTCGCTCGCGGCCATCGGCAGCTGCGGATTACTGGTGCTCGCGCTGGTCACTCAGGTGGTGCTCGACCTGCCGCGCTGGTTCGAGCCGCGCTTCGTGGTACCGCTGGCCGGCATGATCTTCGCCAATGCCATGAACACGGTCAGTCTGGCAGCGGAGCGGTTCCAGGCGGAAACGGCGCGGGATGCACCCTATGTCCAGGCGAGAGCCGCAGCGTTCCAGGCGGCACTGATTCCGCAGATCAACGCGCTACTGGCTGTGGGTCTGGTATCGCTCCCCGGGATGATGACCGGTCAGATCCTCTCCGGCGTCGATCCGCTGATCGCGGTGCGTTACCAGATCGTGGTCATGGCGATGATCTTCGGAACCTCCGGGAGCGCGACCGCCGCGTATCTGCTGATGTGCAGAGAGCGCTGAACGCGCCCTGAGCTCGTCGGGCCAGGCGGATCGAGGCTGGAGGTTGCCGCGGGGAGGACGGGGCTGCCGCGCATTGCGCGGCGGCCCCTGGCGGGTGCTCAGCTGAAGCCGCGCATCGGGTTGATGGGCGGCCAGCTTTCCTTGGATTCCAGGATCTTCTCGCCGATCTCCTCCACGTCCCAGGGACCTTCGGAGATGTCGCGGCTGGCAATGGGGGTGAGCTGCCAGGAGAGGAGCTGCACGTTGTTGCCGGCAATGAGCCACTGCCGCCCGGAGATTTCCTTGGCCTCGTCCGTACACAGCCAGACGATGGCGGGGGAAACGGACTCCGGCGGAAACTGATCCTGAACCTGCTCCGGCAGGATGTCCGCGGTCATACGGGACATGGCGGTAGGGGCCAGGGTGTTCACGGTGATGCCGTACTTTGCACCTTCCAGCCACAGGCAGCGGGCGAAGCCGGCAATCCCCGCCTTGGCGGCGCCGTAGTTGGTCTGGCCGAAGTTGCCGAGCAGCCCGGATGTGGAGCTGGTGACGATGATGCGACCGCCCTCGCCCCGTCCGACCATGTGGTCGAACGCCGCTTTTGTGGTCAGGTACGTACCGCGCAGGTGCACGTTGATGACGACGTCCCACATGTCGTCTTCCATGTTCTTGAACGACTTGTCGCGGAGGATCCCGGCATTGGCGATGAGAATGTCGAGCTTGCCGAAGTTGTCCACGGCGGTCTGTACCATGCCCAGGGCGTCGGACTTCTCGGTAACGGATCCGTAGTGCGCCACCGCCTTGCCACCGGCCGCCTTGATCTCGTCGACCACGCCGTCGGCCATGGAATGGCCGGCACCGCTGCCGTCACGGGAGCCGCCCAGGTCGTTGACGACCACGGCTGCCCCTTCCTTGGCCAGCAGCATCGCGTGCGCACGGCCCAGGCCGCCACCTGCGCCTGTCACCAGCGCGACTTTTCCATCCAACATGCCCATGCTTAACTCCTCGAGTGCACTCAATT
>JASFLG010000190.1:0-7586 GCA_050118205.1 Pseudomonadales bacterium | reverse complement strand
TCTATGGCGCGAACTGGGAACGAGGCGGGATCGTCGAGCACGTTCTGATGGCCGACGATCTTTTCGTTCACCCGGACCATCGAAACGTGGGGCTGTACGAGCACCTGATGGCCACCGCGCTGGGCGAGCTCCGCACCACGGGCGCGGCGGGTGTGCTGAACCTGAGCGCAAATCCCGCAAACACGGTCGCATCGCTTGCCACCGGCTGGTCGGTTGGCGGTGCCTTTCTGCCGCTCGCGCTCACCAGACGGAACGCGCTCGCCGGGCTGCGCCGCTGGCTGGCACGCCAACCGATGCTGTGGCGCCTGGCGCCCCGGGTATTGTCCTCCGATGAGCGAGCACCGTTTCGAAGGTTGCCTACCAACTCCACCCGTCACCCGCTCGGTTGCTCCATCACCTTCGAACGCGTTCCTCGAATCGCCGAGATGGCTCAGCTCGTTGCACGCAATGAGGTCTCCACGCGACTGCGTCATGTACGTGACGAGACGTTCTTCAGGTGGCGGCTCGAGAACCCGCTCAGTGACTATCGCTACGTCTTCGCGGACGACGGGGGGACGCTCGCCGGGTTTCTCGTCCTACGCACCCTGCGCGCGCCCTTCCAGCCAAACGGCGAGGTTCGCGTGGTGGACTACGAGGCCCGCGATACCGCTGTACTGGCAGCGCTGTTGGAGACGGCCCTGCGCCAGCACTTTCCACGGTTGACCATCTGGACCACTTCGCTGCCGCCGGTGCTACGTCAGAGCCTGCACGCCCTGGGGCTCGAAGCTCCAGCGGGCGATCCGTCGGTACCGGATTGGCCGTGCGCGCTCGTCCATCGGCTGAACGAGGCCAACAGCGACAGCCTGTTCGGCGTACCGTTGGACGAGGATGCCTGGGACATGCGACAGATCTTCTCGATGGGAGGCTGACGCGCTCGCGGGTGGCTCCGAGGATCCACGGCGGGTGTCACCTGGCTTTTATCCGGAAATACGCCACCCGCGCATAGGCGGATTCGGTGAATGTTCCCGACACCGAATGGGTGGTACCGGCCGGCATCAGACGCGCCGGGCGGACGTCGAGCTTGTGCGCGCCCACAACCGAGCCGGCACGATCGAACAGCTCCAGCGTCACGTCCGGGGTGAGGGGATGCACCTGGTTGTTTTCCAGCAGTAACTGATAACTGATCGCGTTGTTCAGCGAATCGGGCCGCGACAACTCGATGGCCTTTACATAGGAGTCCCGCACAGGAACCAGCGTGTCGTACTGGAAAGTCAGCATCCCGAACGGTTCGGATGCCTGGAGCCGGGACTCGGCACGGGAAAGCCGTACTTCCAGCGAACCGATCTCTCGCAACAGGGCGATGTTCTCGGTCTCGATTCTGTTCCGTGTCGCCCAGTATGAGACCAGCAGCGCCGTGAGCCCGACGCAAACGACTCCCAACCCGATCACGATCACCAGGCTTCGCATATAGGCACGCTTGTAGCGCCGGTATCCTATCTTGTAGTGCTCATATCGGCGCCGCAGCCGAGGATACCCTCGATCAACAAGCCCATACTCCGTAGCTTCCTGGTCTGGCAAATGCTCGTCGGTCATCCCATCCACGGTAACTCCATCCCCGCTCGGCTATCACTTCTAGCTACCACAAACGTCGATCAGGTGATGTAAGAAGTCTTATGCACATCCCGACAGCCACGCGCCCGGCTGGTCCGACAACCAGGCTCGACTTACATCTGGAAAAAGACCATCAACCGGTCGATCTGATAGGGTGATCATCCCCTCGGAGGCCCGGGCAATCACTGAAGCAGCGATGAAGTGGTTTCGGAATCTCTTCAAGTCCCACGCTCAGAAGCGCATCGAAGCACGTCAACGCGAAGAAGCGGCCTGGCGCGCCTCGCATCGAACGGCCGGTCCGCCCGTCGGGCGCGACCAGCGCCAATCGAGCTCCGTTCACCCACTGGACAAGAGCAAAGTCGCCTGAGCCCACCTTCAGCGCCTGTGATGGGCGATCACGGCGTGTTCCCGGCTGAGCATTGACGGCTCCGATCGGAACCGGGCCCTCGGCACGCATACAACTCACTGAAGATCGACGCTGGCCATCGCTAAGTGTTTGTTTTCTAATGCCTAACGGGAGTGAGGTCCACGGCAGCAGCTTGCCGTAGACGGTAACACGCTGAGGATTCCGTGATGGTGGTGTGGGCAGATGTCGAACACCGACGCTGAGCAGACGACTTCGAGAACGAATCGCTACGGCATCGGCGCGGCCCTGCCTTCGCTGCTCGCCCTCGCGGCCGGCATCGTGGTGGGCAGTATTGCGCACCAGACGAACCAGCCGCTCCTGCTGGCCGCCGAATCCTGGCTGTTTCCCGTGGGGCAGGTGTGGATTGCCGCGCTGCAGATGACCGTGCTGCCACTGGTCGTCGCCAATCTCATCACCGCCATCCTCGCCAATGCGGAAGCCCACATCTTCGGCCGTCTCGGTATCGGCGCGCTGGGCCTGTTCGTCGCGTTCCTGATCCTCGGCGCGGTGTTCGGCGTGATCTCCGGGACCGCCATCATCAGCCTCATCCCGGTCACCCCGGAGACGGTTGCCGGATTCTCGTCGATCGCCGGCACCGCCGAGGCGCTGGCCTCGAACACCACCGCATTCCCCGAACCGGCCGCCTGGCTCGTATCGCTCATCCCCGTCAACCCTTTCGGCGCGCTCGCCGAAGGACATCTGCTGCCGATTCTGCTGTTCACCATCGCCTTCTCCGTCGCCACGACCCGCATTCCAGACGACGGCCGGCGCGCGATTCTGCAGTTCTTTCTCGCCGTCTCACAGGCGATGATGGTCCTGGTGCACTGGATACTGCGTGCCACGCCGCTCGGCGTCTTCGCGCTGACACTGTCGTTCGCGTCCACGGTTGGCGCAGAAGTGGGCACGGCGATCGTCCAGTACCTGGTCCTGATCTGTGCCCACCTCGGGGCGTTCACCGCCCTGCTCTACCCGCTGACCCTGGTGGCGGCCGGCGTTCCCCTGCGTACCTTTGCCCGGGCAGTGCTGCCCGCACAGGTGGTCGCCGTGGGCACCCGATCCTCGCTGGCCAGCCTGCCCGCCCTCCTCGATGGCTCCAAGGGCTTGACGCTCAAGCCGTCCGTCGCGGAGATCTCTCTGCCTCTGGCCGTTGCCCTGTTCAAGTCCAACCGGACGGTCTCTTCGACTATCAAGCTGCTGTTCATCGCGCACCTGTTCGGTATCGACCTGAGCGCCGCCCAGATCCTGGTGTTCGTCGCGACAATCATCATCGTCAGCTTCAGCGCCGTGGGTATACCTCTCGGCGGCGGAGGCCTGAAGAGCCTGCCCGCCTATCTGGCGGCCGGGATTCCGGTGGAAGCCTACATCCTGTTCAAAGCGGTGGAGGCGGTTCCGGATATCTTCAAGACGCTCCTGAACGTGACCGCCGACATGTCGGTGGCCGCGATCCTCAGCCGTCTCATCCCGGCGCACATCGCGACAGCCGATGAGCCCCTCGCGGCTGGACAACCGGAACGATTGGGGCCGGGGTGATGCCGAGCCTGCGACAACCCCGCCTGCGCAGACTGATTTTCGAGCCGCTGCGGCATCGGCGTGGCGAGGTCGCCCTGTTCATCGCCACCGCAGCGATCCGATCGCTGAGTGCGCTAGGGGTGATCGTGCTCCTGCAGCAGTTCCTGGCAGGCATCCTGGGCGGGCAGCAGGGGCTGGCGACGGGTCTGGCCGAAAGGACCACTCCCTACATCGCGCTGGCGCTGGTCGCGACAATGCTGCTGCTCACCGTGCTCCTGCTGAGCTGGTCCACCTATCGCAATGACGTCACCCGGGAACGACTCGCACGAACCGTGGAGATCGGCAGCATTCAACGGCTCGGCGCGCACCTGCTGCAGCTGCCCATCGAGTACTTCGATCGGCACAGCACCGGGGACCTGGTGCAGGCGCTCCGGCAGGACGTATCCCAGCTGCGCGGCTACCTGTCGGCACTGGTAGGCATCGTCATGGAGCTTGGCCTCGCGGCCGGGTACGTTGCGGCGGCGGTCTGGATGAGCCCATCGCTGGCCTTCTGGATTCTGCTCGTCCTCCCGCTGGCGGTATTTCCGCTCGTCATGCTCGCACAGCGCACGACCCGGCAGTCGTTCACGATCAGAAAACGCAATTCCGCGCTGATGGACACGATCTACCAGGTCCTGCGGGGTATTCGGGTGATCCGGGTGTTCAAGGGCGAGGAGGCCGAGCTCGGTGCCATCGAGACGCGTGCGCGCAGCTACTTCGACGCGATGCTCGACATCGTCAGGCTGCAGTCGTTCAGCCGCGTGCTGCTGGAATCCCTGTCCGGTTTCAGCATCGTGCTCGTCGTGATCATCGGAGGTTTCCAGGTACTCGACGGTACGCTGGGGTGGCCATCGTTGCTTGCATTCCTGATCGCCGTGCGGTCCCTGCAGGGCCCGCTGAACAACGTCAACGTACGCTTTCTCGAGATGCGCCGCTGCGCGGCCTCGCTGCAGCGCCTGCTGGACCTGCTCGCTGAGACCCCCGTTCGAGAGGCAGCGTCCGAGGAGCGACCGGGTGAACGAATCGTGCGCTTCGCTTTCGATCGCGTAGGCTTCGACCGGAACGGTATCCCCGTGCTGCAGGACGTCAGCTTCGAGCTCAGGGAAGGAGAATCGCTCGGCGTGGTCGGACCTTCGGGTTCCGGCAAGACCACATTGCTTGCGCTCGCCGCGAGGTTCTTTCAGCCCACTGAGGGGCGGGTCCTGATCAATGACGGCGACGCCGGGGACCATGCGCTGGATCGGTTCTACGACGAGGTCGCCCTGGTACCACAGGAACCGTTCCTGTTCGATGCCACCATCCGCGAGAACATCCGCTCCGGACGACCCACGGCGTCGGATGAGGACGTCGAGACGGTTGCCCGCAGCGTTGGTCTGGACCGCGAGATCCGGGATCTGCCGGACGGCTACGAAACCGTTCTCGGGGTCGGCGCTCACGGATTGTCGCAGGGCCAGGGGCAGCGTCTGAACATCGCCCGCGCCCTCATCAAGGAACCTTCACTGCTCCTCCTCGACGAAGCCACGTCCAGTCTGGATTCGCTGAGCGACGCGCGTATCCAGAGGCTGCTCTCCGGTACGTACGCGAAGCAACGCATTCAGATCATCGCCGCGCACCGCCTCGCCACGGTGCGCGACGCGGACAGGATCCTGGTCCTCGAGCAGGGGCGCTGCGTGGGCCTGGGATCTCATGGGAGGCTGCTCGAGACCTGTCCCCTGTATCGGGACATGTGGGACGCGCAACAGCAGAAGATCGTGAAGATCGCCGCCTCATGATCCGTTTCGTCGTCCCGGAAGATGGCCGGTTCGGCATCGAGAACTACCAGCGCTCGCGATGGCGCAGCGTCGCCTCCGTGGAAACGGCAACGGTCTCCTTCGACGAGCTGTTCGAGTCGCAAACGCTGGCCGGCGGCACCTGGGTATTCAGCAGCATCGAGTGCCTGACCCCGGCGGGCGTGCGCCTGGCGCAGCATGCCTGGAGCACGCTCACGGCCGCGGGCAGCCGGGTGCTGAACCGTCCTGACGCCCTGCCCGACCGGCTGGGTCTGTCGCAGCGGCTGTTTGATGCCGGCATCAACCAGTTTCGCACCCACCGGGCGGACCGGCTCCCGAGCGATGTCCGTTATCCGGTGTTCGTACGCGAAGCCGACTCGCACACCGGGAATCTATCGCCACTGCTCGACAACAGAAGGCAGCTCGAGGGTGCCCTGCGCTGGCAGAACCTGCACGGAAGGCCTCCGCACTCGCTGCTCGTGGTGGAGTTCTGCGACACCTCGGACACGACGGGTCTGTTCAGAAAGTACTCCGCGTTCTACGTCGCCGGCACGGTAGTGGCAAGACACCTCCACTTCGATCGGAAGTGGATGGTCAAGGCGCATGCCCCCGATCCCCTCGATGCCTGGTCGGACGAAGAGTACCGATACATCCGCGACAACCCTCACGCCGCCGAGGTTGCCCGGATATTCGAGATCGCAGGCATCGACTACGGCCGGATCGATTACGGACTGCTGGGGGAGCGTGTTCAGGTATGGGAGATCAATACCAACCCCACCTTCGGTCCCGGCCCGCACGGCCGAAGCAGCGACGCGGCCAGCCAGCGATTCCGCGACCTGCAGGCTCCCGGTAAGCGCCTGTTCTACGACCGTTTCGAAGAGTGCCTGAGTGCCATCGACTCGGTCAGCGGGGCCGAAGTCATCCCGTTTACCCCGCCACCGCAGGACCTCCTTGCCTACGCAAAGGAACGGCGCGAGCACGCAAGAATCGAAGCGCGTGTGCGGCGTCGAGCGGCGCTGGCCTCGCACCTTCCCCTGGGGCTCATTCATCGGGCCCGATCCCTCGTGACCCGCGGTGACTAGCTGACCTTTCCTGGATCAGGACTGCTCATCGAAAGCGCGCCGCCGGCCACGGAGAAGAAGACCGCGAGAATCATGTAGGTGCTGGAAAGCTCCAGGGCACCGGATACCGACAGCTGCAGCCAGGCGGCCGCGAAGAATCGAAACACCAGGTAGTAAGCTGTCCCGAGAAGCAGTCCCAGCACCACGCAATGGCTACCCGGGCTCCAGCGTGCGTTGGTCACCAGCAGCTGAACACCGCCGCACAACAGGATGCCTCCGATCGCCAGGTGTGCCGCAGCGGCCAGGAACACGACCAGCGTTCCCCCGACCGGAAGATCGATCGCCCGCCATTGCCCGTCCGGCGGCGCGTAGGTCATTTCAAGGTACGACCTGATCTGCTCGGCATTGCCTGCCGGAGCAGACGCAAGATCCACCAGCTGCACCAGCTCGTAGCCAGCCACCGCCATCGCAATACCGGCACAGGTCAGCCTGACGAGATTCCGGTAGATGCCACCCACAGCGGAACGGGCCGAGGCCATGGTTCTACCGGTCGCTCGTCCGCTTGGTGAGCACGTGCAGCTTGGCGACGCAGGCGAAGATCATGGCTGCCATACCCAGCGTGAACACGGCTTCCATGCTGAACGCCCCGACGACGTAGTACCCGGCCAGACGCGCCGCACCCGAACCCAGGCACAGCAACACGCCACCATACGCACCGGCGTGACCTGCCAGCTCGATCAATCTGTCCATCCGCCCCTCCCGCAGATTCAGCTTCCCGCCAGCATCTCAGATCAGCCGCATCGCGTAAACAGGCGAGTCAACATGCCGAACGAGGATTGCCAGGGTCATCGGATCTGCATCGCCGTACTCGACCAGTCTGAACCGTCCGAACACATGGTCAGGGTGGGCAACGCGCGTACTGTGCATCGCGGCATCCCTTATGGGGTCGAGGCTTTCCTCGGGCGGAGTCCGCTCCTCCCAGCGCCAGCGTCCGACGCCGCACGAACGTTTATCATCCGTCGGCGCCTGGAGCAGGTGAATCGCAGCTCCACTACGCCCACAGAAGTACACGAAGCAATCGAGCCGCATGGAGAACTCGAGAGCCGCATATGGTATCAGCGCCGGCCGTGCTCCCGACGCGCTGACCGTCGTGAGCGGTGCATCGGGGCGTTCCGGATCGAGCATCAGCATGGTATCCATGCCATGGGCAGA
>JASFLG010000189.1:0-7631 GCA_050118205.1 Pseudomonadales bacterium | reverse complement strand
GAGGATCTGGTCCGCCACGCCCTGGACAGGGGGGTGTGCTACTTCGACACCGCAGACAGCTACACCGGCGGTGACTCGGAGACAGTCCTCGGTGCCGCGTTGCAGGGGGTCCGCGACCGGGTAACCCTGGTCTCCAAGACCAAGGTCTGGCCGGGTGACGATCGACAGCAGATCATGCGCGCCCTGGAGGGCAGCCTCAGCCGCCTGAAGACCGACTATCTCGACGTCTACTTCAATCACGCCGTGAACGACACCGAACGCCTCGACAATCCGGAGTGGCACGAGTTCGTCGAGCTCGCCAGACGCCAGGGAAAGATCCGCTTCACGGGGCTCTCCGGGCACGCCGGGCGGCTGATCGACGTGATCGACCACGCGGTGGCCCAGGACCTGGTCGACGTGCTGCTGGTCGCCTACAACTTCGGCCAGGATCCCGCGTTCTACGAGAGCCTCACCCGATCCTTCGACCGCATCGCCACGCAGACCGGATTGCCCGGCGCCCTCGAGCGGGCCAAGGAGAAGGACATCGGAGTGGTGGCCATGAAGACCCTCATGGGCGCCCGGCTGAATGACATGCGTCCCTTCGAGGCGGACGGCGCGACGTTCGCCCAGGCAGCCTTCCGCTGGACCCTGTCGAACCCGCACGTGGATGGACTTGTCATCTCCATGACGGGCCGCGAGCGGATCGATGAGTACCTCGGTGCGTCCGGCGACCGCGCGGTCACCGCATCCGACCTGGGCCTGCTGCGCCGCTACGCCGCCCTGAATGGGACTGCTTACTGCCGTCAGGCCTGCAACGACTGCGCCGGCGCCTGTCCCTATGGCGTGCCGATTGCCGACGTGCTCAGAACCCGTATGTATGCCACCGATTACCAGGACGTGGCCTTCGCCCGCGACGAGTACCGGGCACTAGAAGCGAACGCGGCAGCCTGCCTCGGCTGCTCCGGCGAGCCGTGTCGCGACGCCTGCAGCCACGGGCTCGACATCGCTGCCTGGTGCGGGCCGACCCATCGGATGCTCGGCTGACGCCACGTCCATGAGCATCAACACGCTGGTCTACGACTGCTTCAGCGGCATCTCCGGCGACATGCACATCGGTGCCATGCTCGACCTCGGCGTCGAGGAAGCATATCTGCGCGAGGGGCTCGGCCGGCTCGGGATGGCCGACGAGTTCGAGCTCGAGGTCACCCCTGACGCGCGCCATGGCATCACCGGCACCCGGGCTACGGTGCGCCTTACCGGCCCACCCGGTCATCACCGGCACCTGGCCGATGTGGAGCGCATCATCACCGGCGCCGGCTATGCACCATCGATCGAGCGGCGTGCCCTCGACATCTTCGGCCACATTGCCGCGGCCGAGGCGAAGGTGCACGACGTGCCTGTGAGCGAAGTGCACTTTCACGAGGTGGGCGCGACCGATTCCATCGTCGACATCGTCGCCGCCGCCCTGTGCCTGGACGCGCTGGACGTTGAGCACGTCTTCTGCCGGGCGCTCGAGCTCGGCGGCGGCATGGTGCGCTGCGCGCATGGTCTGATGCCGGTGCCGGCACCGGCGACGGCGGAGATTCTCGCCGGTATCCCGTGCCGCTACGACGGCGTCGATCAGGAGGCCACCACCCCCACGGGTGCCGCCATTCTGAAGACGGTCGTCGACACCTTCGCGGCTCCAAGGGATTTCCGGGCAGCGCGGATCGGCTACGGCGTGGGCCAGAAAGATTTTTCAATCCCGAACGTGCTGCGCGTCATGCTCGGAACGGTCGACCCGGTCACGCTCGGCGAGGGACTGCTCACGGAAACCAACCAGGAGATCCACTGCAACATCGACGACATGCCCGCGGAGGCGTTTCAGCCGCTGCTGGAGCAGCTGCTCGCTGCCGGAGCGAAGGACGTCTACCTCACCCCGGTGATCATGAAGAAGGCCCGTCCCGGTACCAAGATCTCGGTGCTCTGCGCGCCGGAGGACAGCGCGCCGCTGGAGCGGATTCTGTTTCAGAGCTCCACCACCATCGGCGTGCGCGTGCACGACGTGGAGAAGCACATGCTGCCACGGTCCAGCCGGCGCGTCGCGACCAGCCTGGGGGAGGTGGCGGTGAAGATCGTCGAGCTGCCCGACGGCGGCCGACGCTGGAAGGTCGAGCACGACGACGTGCTCCGGCTCGCCGAGGATGCCGGCGCCGACTATCTGAGCACCAGCCGGCGGCTCGACGAGGAAGTGCGCCAGCGTCTCGGCACGGAGGTGCGCGGGCAAGCCGGCGCAGACGACGGTCAATGAGCGTCCGCGAGATTCTCGACGCCTTCCAGTCCGGCGCGCTCAGCCGGGACGAGGCCGAAGCGGCGATCACCAGCCGCTTCTTCAACGACCTGGGCCACAGCACCCTGGATACCGACCGCGCCCGCCGCACCGGTGCGGCGGAGGTCATCTACGGCGAGTACAAAACGCCCGACCAGATAGCGGACCTGGTGACCGCCGTCGACGGCGACGGGCACAACGTCATGGTCACCCGGACGACGCCGGAAGCCTTCGCCGCCGTGCGCCAGATTGCACCGGATGCAAGGTTTCACGCCGATGCCCGGCTGATCACCCGCGTCCGGCACCCCATCGAGGAGAAGGCGACCCGGGTGGCCGTGGTGACCGCCGGCACGTCGGATCTCCCGGTGGCCGAGGAGGCCGCGCTCACCGCTGAGTTCTTCGGCAGTCCGGTCACCCGCATCAACGACGTGGGCGTAGCCGGCGTCCACCGGCTCCTGGCCCGGGTCGAGGAGATCCGGGCGGCCCGGGTAGTGATCGTGGTCGCCGGGATGGAGGGCGCGCTGCCGAGCGTCGTCGGAGGCCTCGTCGACAAGCCGGTGATCGCGGTGCCTACCAGTATCGGCTACGGGGCATCCTTCTCCGGGATCACGGCGCTGCTCGGCATGCTCAACAGCTGCGCCAGCGGAGTGTCTGTGGTAAACATCGACAACGGCTTCGGCGCCGGCTACCTCGCCAACATGATCAACGACCTCTAGAGCCCCTGGGAAGAGCACGCGCCAGATGAACCCCGCACTGCAACGGAAATACGACGCGCTGAAGGACTGCATCGCACGCCACGAGCGGGTGATCGTGGCGTTCTCCGGCGGTGTCGACAGCTCACTGGTCGCCTACGTGGCCGCCCAGGCCCTGGGCCCCGCAGCGCTTGCGGTGACCTCGGGGTCGCCGAGCCTGAAGCGCAGCGACCTGGTGCTCGCCACCGAGCTCGCCGAGCGCTGGGGCATGCAGCACGAGGTGATCGTCACCGACGAGCTCAAAAAGCCCGATTATCGAGCCAATCCGGTCAACCGCTGCTTCCACTGCAAGACGTCCCTGTACGATGCGCTCGATGCCATCGCCCGGGAACGGGGCTTCCGCACGGTGATGAACGGCACCAACTGCGACGACCTGGGTGACCACCGCCCGGGGCTCGACGCCGCGGCCGAGCATGCGGTCGTCTCACCGCTGGTCGAGACCGGGTTCGGCAAGGCCGACATTCGCGCGCTGGCGACCCATCTGCGTCTGCCGAACGCGGCAAAGCCGCAGGCAGCTTGCCTGTCCAGCCGGTTTCCGTACGGCAGCCACATCACCGAGGAGCGCCTCGCCCAGGTCGAACGCGCCGAGAACGTGCTCGCCGAGCTCGGCTTCCAGCAGTACCGGGTCCGCCATCACGAGGATGTGGCGCGGCTGGAGCTGACAGCGGATGAGATGCAGCGCGCTCTGGCGCTGGCCGGCGAAATCGACGCCCGCATCCGGGCCTGCGGCTACCGGTTCGTCGCGCTGGACCTGAAGGGGTTCGAGTCCGGTTCGCTGAACCGGGGGGTGATTCGGATCAAGCCGGTGGCCTGACTCGACCCAGTCTTGATGTATTTCGTAATCCCTTGATTTATCTACGGTTACGAAATCATACACCTGCCAGACATTGGCTTACGATTCGTGCCGGCGAGCAGCGTATAGTCGTCGCCCCTTCTGCTTCGGGGGAAGCGGGAATGGATCGCAACATGAAGTTGCTGATCATGGCGGCATTGGGACTGGCTCTTCTGGCTTCCTACTCCGCACAGGCAATCGTCTAGTCCGGCGCTTGAGTGCCGCGCTCACTCGCCCGAAGCATCGGCGATGGGCTGGTGGGTCTCGGGAGTGTCGACGACCCGATAGGCGTGCAGAAAGGCACCCGGCATACGCACGGGGCGTCCCGTTTCCAGATTCATGCACACGTACAGCACCTCGCCGCGCAGAGCCACCTGGCCCCGGCTGGCGTTGATGACCTGAAAACGTCGCGTGGCGCGCAGCTTGCCATCATTGGCGACCAGCCAGTTGCCCACCAGGATACGATCCCCTTCGTAGCAGGCCGCCAGGTACTCCACGTTCAACCGGCGCACGGCCATGCCGCGTCCCATGGCCACGCAGCGGGATTCCGGGAAGCCCACGGCTGCCGAATGGGCCCAGGCGCAACGCTCCAGCCAGCTGATGTACACGGTGTTGTTGACGTGACCGTACGAGTCGATGGCGGACGCCGGCACGTTGAGCTCGACCACGAACGGATCCGGCAGGTCCCAGGCAGGCAATGTGGACATCTCTTTCTCCAGGCGCGTCTCTCAGGGGAGCTGCCGTTCCGGCAGCGATACCACCAGCCCGTCCAGGGCTTCCGTCAGCCGCAGCTGGCAGGAAAGCCGGCTCGACGGGCGTCTGTCAACCGCATAGGCGAGCAGCTCGAGCTCGTCGGGGTGAGGTGGCGGCAGACGTGCCTGCCAGGGAGGCTCCACGTAGCAGTGACATGTGGAGCAGGTGCAGCCACCACCACACTGCCCCAGGATTCCGGGGATGTTGTTGTCCAGAGCCCCGTCCATCACGGTGTCACCGATCGGCACGCATACCGTGGTCTGCGCCCCGGCGTGGCTTATATATGTCACTCGCGGCACCCTGGCGGGCCTGCTAGACTGGCTGGCTTCGCCTGCCCGAGGCCGGCGGAATCCGCACAACAGTCCGCACAACAGGAAGCAGCGATCCGAAACCGTGATACTTGATCTGCACACTCACTCCATCAAGTCCGACGATGGCCGGGCGAAGGTGGAAAACTACTGTCAGTGGATCCGAACCCGCGATCTCCCCATCGACGGCTTCGTCCTCACAGAGCACCGACAGTTCGATACCGAATCGGACTACTCGAAGCTGGCCGCCGAGTTCGGCCTCACCATTCTAAAGGGCGCCGAGGTGGAAACCGAATACGGCCATGTGCTCGTGTTCGGGGTGACCGAGCCGCTGCTGGCGGCCTTCGACTTCTCCGACATCCATCTGCCGCTCGCCCGGGTCATCGAGGCGTGCGGGCAGCACGGGGCGGTACCGGTTCCCTGTCACCCGGGCCGCAAACGGGTCGGCATGAGTGCCCATCTCGAGGAGTTCGGCGTGCCCGAGGGCGTGCGCATCGTGGAAATCTACAACGGCGGCAGCCGGGATGACGAGGACCAGGTCGCCCAGGCCATGGCGGCCGAGCTCGGCTATCTCGGCATCGGCGGCAGCGACGCGCACATCGTCAGCCACGTGGGGCGCTGCGCGACCCGCTTCCCGGCGCCGGTCACCACCGAGACCGCCCTCGTGGAAGCACTCAACGCCGGGGAGTTCGAAGCCCTCACCTTCCGGGAGGCGGGATGAGCCAGATCGACATCGATGCGCTGCGCGAGGCGTGGGTCGGGGTGCAGTTCGAGGAGCGCGAGCTCGAGCTGGAGGCGGAGAAGATGGCCGAGTACGCGAAGGCCTGCGGCGAGCTGGCGCCGTGCTATACGGATCCTGCGGATCCGGATTTCGAGGCGCCGCCCACGTTCGCTTCCAGCCTGCAGCGTGGCCGCGGCCTGCCGGACGACTTTCCGAAGATGCCCGGTCTCGGCATGGACGCGGGCAAGGCCGTGGAGGCGTTTGCGCCGATCCGTCCGGGCCCGAAGACCAGCCGCACCCACATGCACGAGATCTACACCAAGACGGGACGCTCCGGCCGGATGATTTTCCTGGTGATCCGGATGGCACTCTACGATCCGGACGGCACGCACGTTGCCAATGCGGACACCCGGGTGGTGATTCGCGAGCGGCCGACGGAGGACGAAGCATGACCGTGAGCACCGTCGCCGATGTGACCTTCGGCGAGGCCCTCCCCGTGTTCGATCCTGACACGAGCCTCGACAACGTGATCCGTTTCACCGAGGCGGCCGGCTGGCGCGGACCGCGCTTCACGGATCACGAGGCGGCCCGCAAGGAGGGCCTGCCGGGGGCGCTGGTGCCCGGGATCATGAGTCAGGGCTTCCTGTGCGCCATGATTCATCGCTGGGCCCCGCCGGCACGTATCCTGGACGTGGATACCATCTTCCGGGCGCCCGTGATCGTCGATCAGACCTACCACATCAACGGCGTGGTCACCGACATCGACGAGACCGCCGGCCGGGTGGAGGTGGACCTCACCGTGACGAACGACAAGGGCGAGACCCGCGTGTTCGGCACCGCCAAGGTGCAGCTCCCGGTGTGAGAACGAATCGCTGAAACGCCAATGATCACACCCGACTACGTGCGTCTGATGGCGGCGTACACGGACTGGCAGAACCGCAGCATCTACGCGGCCGCCGAAACCCTGACCGATGCCGAGCGCCGCTCCGACCGCGGTGCCTTCTTCAAATCCATTCACGAGACGCTCAACCACGTGCTGTGGGGGGACCAGCTGTGGATGCACCGGCTGGCCGGGACGCCGGCGCCGGCATCGCCGGACATCCCGGGCTCCGTGCGTCAGTATGACGGCTGGACCGAGCTCGCCGGCGCGCGCCGTGCCTTGGACACGGCCATTCTCGACTGGTCCCGCCGGGTGCGCAGCGACGACCTGCGCGGCACGTTCTCCTGGTACTCGGGCGCCATTCAGGCCGAGGTGCGCCGGCCACGATGGACCCTCGTGGTTCAGCTCTTCAATCACGGCACGCATCATCGCGGCCAGGTGCACGCCCTGCTCACCGCGGCCGGCGCCCGGCCCGAGGATACGGACGTGCCGTTCATGAGCTCCGTGGAGTACCCCTGGCCGGGCTGAGCCGGCCGTGCCCTACCCGTCCCCGTCGTGCAGGTCCGCCGCAACGCGCTCGGCGAGACAACGCTGGGTGGCGGCTAGGCGGGTCCCAGGCGCTGCGGGTTCCCCGACCGGAACGACGACGGTTCCACCACCCGACGGGTCGACCGGGTCGACCGGGTCGAGGCACTAGAACACCTGGATTCCCGACACACCGGGTGCGGCGAGACGCGGGGAGGCGCTCATGAGAACCGGCCGTCAGCCGTCAGCGGGCCGGAACAGCGGGATGCACAGCTCCTCGTGCTCCTCCCATTCGACGCGCACGCGCTGTCCTACCGCGAGCTCACTGCCCGGATCCTCCACACCGGTGATGTTGGAGAGGATCCGCGGCCCTTCGTCCAGATCGATCCAGGCCACCGCATAGGGCACCAGGGCCCGGAAGAAGGGGTGATAGCTCTGACGCACGACGCTGAACGTATAGATCGTGCCTTCGCCGGTGGCGGCCTGCCAGGTCAGGTTGGACCCCAGGCACCCGGTGCAGTGCCGGCGCGGGTAGAACACCACGGTGCCGCAGTCCTCGCAGCGCTGGTAGCC
>JASFLG010000188.1:0-7645 GCA_050118205.1 Pseudomonadales bacterium | reverse complement strand
CATGCGAGCGAACGCGTCGGCGTCGAGCAAATGACGGGTTTCCTCGTTCAGGGGTGCGTGCACCGACAGATAGTCGCTGCGTGCCAGGAGCTCACCGAACGACACGGGCTCCACG
Organism: Pseudomonadales bacterium; assembly: GCA_050118205.1. Taxonomy (GTDB): domain Bacteria; phylum Pseudomonadota; class Gammaproteobacteria; order Pseudomonadales; family Azotimanducaceae; genus SZUA-309. Next base: position 7,530 of record JASFLG010000188.1, on the reverse strand, counting down.
CCTGCCTCGCTGATGGTCAGCTCGCTGACGTAGGGATCGTGGGCGATCACCTGCAGGCCGAAGGCCCGGGCGCGGTGCGCGGTCAGACGCGCCACGTTGCCGAAGGCGAGCAGCCCCAGGGTCTGGCCCATGAGCCGCGGCACGTGGTTGAGCAATGGCCGGCCGCGATGCCAGTCGCCGTCGACGACCATCCGGCCCATGATCCGGGTGCGTCGGCCGGCGGCCAGGAGCAGCATCAGCGCGTGGTCGGCCACCTCCTCGATGAACACGTCCGGCACGTTGGTGACCACGATGCCGGCGTCGGTCGCGGCGGGGATGTCCACCATGTCCACGCCGACGCTGCCCACACCGATCACCACGCACTTCGTCAGCGCGGCGATGACCTCGGCATCGATGCGTACGCCCCAGGAGGTGATCAGCGCGTCCGCATCGCGAGCCGCCTCGGCAAACGCGGCCGGCGTGTCCGCCTGCACCTCCACGATGTCGGCAACGGGGGCGAGCGCTTCCAGCTCCAGGTCGTAGCGCTCGGCGACGGGTCGATTGTCGGGCCGGCCCGGCAGCTGAACCACGACCCTCTTCCTGGCGCCTGCCTGCTCGCTCACCCGGTTTCCCCCTCGCTCCCTGAATCCTGACGCTCCGGTCGGTCCGCCCGCTCGAAGCGCAGGGATTCTCGCACGCGGTCGCCTCGAGTGTCAGCCCGGCCTGCTGTGGTATGTTTGCCCCGGTCCCGAGGGGAGAGACGAAAATGCGCGAGAACAAGGCGCTGCGAATCTGGCGCGAGGGCGGGCAGACCATCGGCTGCTGGCTGTCCATGGGCAATGCCTACAGCGCGGAGGTCCTGGCGCGACTCGGCTTCGACTGGGTCTGCGTCGACCTGCAGCACGGTCTGGTGGACTACACCGACCTCACCTACATGCTGCCGGCCATCTCCAACGGCGAGGCGACCCCCATCGTGCGCGTTCCCTGGAACGAGCCTTACGAGATCATGAAGGCGCTGGATGCGGGCGCGATGGGCGTGATCGTTCCCATGGTGAACAACCGGGCAGAAGCGGAGAAAGCCGTGGACGCCTGCCGCTACCCGCCGGACGGGCATCGTTCGTTCGGACCGATCCGCGCGGCCCTGGCCGGTGGGCGCGGCTACGCCGCCGAAGCGAACGGGCAGATCGCCTGTCTGGCGATGATCGAGACCGAGGACGGCATCGCCAATCTGGACGAGATCCTCTCCACCCCCGGTATCGACGGTGCCTACATCGGCCCGTCGGATCTTGCTCTCGCCCTTGGCCTGCCACCCAGAGGCGACAACGACGATCCGAAGCACGCCGAGACCGTGGCGGCGATTCTCGAGGCGTGCCGGCGCAACGGGGTCGCTGCGGGCATTCACACCTCGAGCCTGGAGTACAGCCAGCGCTACCTGGCCATGGGTTTCAATCTGGTGCTGCTCGGCTCCGACGCCGGCTGGATGACCGCCGGAGCCGCCCGGGACCTGGCCGCTGCCCGGGGTACTCAGGAAGCCGCGCGCGAGAAAACGGGCTACTGAAACCCTTTCTTCGACAGGCTGTCGGCGCACCCGATGGCGGCTCGAGCGCCCGGCGTGACCACCGGGCCCGGTTTGGCGCATACTTAAGGGCGACGTTCCAACCCCCCGGAGGTCGATACCCACCTTGCACGATCTCGTCGCGGCAGTGATGGCGCTCGCCCAGGCCCACTGGCCGCTGGGCGTCGCCGCCCTGGCAGGCGCCTTCGTCGTCAGCCTGTACTGGCTGCGTCATGCGCGGCTGCGCGCCCGGGCGGCCTTCGAAGCCGGCCTGTCCCAGGATGCGGACAAGCGGGCCGAGCAGGCGCGCCTGATCGAGGAGCGGATGGAGATCCGGACCCGGGAGCTCACCCGTCTGGAGGGTCGCCTGGAGACACTCTCCGCCGAGCTCGGCACCGCACGCGGTCTCCTCGAGGAACGCACCGGCGAGGTGGCCGAGTATCGGGCGAGGCAGGCGGCGCTGGAGGCCCGCCTGGAGGAGTCGAGAAAGGCGTTCGAGGAGAAGGAAGCCCTGTTCCGCGAGTCCAGCGAGGCCCTGAAACAGGAGTTCGAGCTGCTGGCGAACCGCATCTTCGAGCGCCAGGGACAGGCCCACCAGGAGAAGCTCGCCACGGTGCTGTCGCCTTTCAAGGAGCAGATCCAGGACTTCCGCAAGCGGGTGGAGGAGGTCTACCACACCGAGACCAAGGATAGGGCCTCGCTGCTCACCGAGGTGAGAAACCTGCAGCAGGCCTCCGAGAAGATCAACCTGGAGGCGGAGAATCTCACCCGCGCGCTCAAAGGCGACAGCAAGCTCCAGGGCAACTGGGGTGAGCTGGTGCTCGAGCGGGTGCTCGAGGAGTCCGGCCTGCGCGCCGGACACGAATACTTTCTTCAGGAGTCGCGCCGCACCGAGGCCGGAGACCTCAAACGCCCGGACGTGCTGATCCGCCTGCCGGACGACAAGGACGTGGTGATCGATGCCAAGGTCTCGCTCACCGCCTACGAGAAGGCGTTGGCGGCGGAAACCGACGCGAAACGGGACGTGCACCTCAGGCAGCATCTGGCGAGCCTGAAGAACCACGTGAAACGTCTGGCGGAGCAGGACTACGCGCACCTCGAGGACGTGCGCTCTCTCGACTTCGTGCTCATGTTCGTGCCCATCGAGTCCGCCTTCACGCTGGCCGTGGAGCAGGATCACAAGCTGTTCACGGACGCCTTCGAGAAGCGCATCGTCATCGTCAGCCCGACCACGCTGATGATGACGCTGCGGATCATCCACAACGTCTGGCGCTACGAGAAGCAGAACCGCAACGCCCAGGAGATCGCCCGGCGCGCAGGTGCGCTCTACGACAAGCTGCGCGGGCTGGTGGAAGACATGGAGAAGCTCGGCACGCAGCTCAAAACCGTGGAAAAGACCTACGAAGCCGCCGTCGGCAAGATCTCCTCCGGCAAGGGCAACCTGGTCCGTCAGGTGGAGCAGTTCCGCGAGCTCGGCGCCCACGTCAAGAAGCCCCTGCCCAAGGCGCTCATCGACGCTGCCGAATCGGACTGAGACGTCCTTCTCAGTTCCCCGCGCGCGGCCGCGCCGGAGAAAGTGTGTATCCCGTCTCGTTTCCCTCGCGAGATTTCCAGGTCAGTGTCAAGAAGGCGTAGGAACTTCACAGAACGGCACACGCCCAGCCAGTAGATTAGGCGCCAGAAATGGATTGCGAGGACAACTTGATGCTGGTGTTAACCCGGCGGGCCGGCGAATCGATCATGATCGACAACGAGATCGAGCTGAAGGTGCTCAAGATTCGCGGTAGCCAAGTGCATCTTGGGATCGACGCGCCCAAGAAGTCGGCCGTGCACCGCAAGGAAGTCTGGTTGCGTATCCAGGGCGACCCGGCCGGGGCGTCGCAATATGCAGACGACGACTACCCTCCCGGCAACGCCAGCACGGCCTGATCCGCTCCCGCCCCTCGATCCCGCGCGGGCGCACCGCTCGCCACACCGAAACCGAACATCTGTCAGCCACCCTCCGAATCCGTCGATGGTGGCCGGCCGACGAATGGCGGCGTTTCACAAATGGCATACGGGTGTATCTCACCCTCTGTCAGCGGGTAACGATGCTTGTGGATGAACTCGCGGGTCTCGCGGGCGAGCTGCTCGGCGGACGGCTTCAGGAATACCGTGTCCAGCTCGGTCCAGATGGGATTCACCGGTGTGAGCGGCGTGAACGACAGCACCGTCTCCCAGGTCGCCCGGTGCAGTTCCACCACCGCCAGCTCCGTGACGTAGCCCCAGTGGGAGAACTGCGACGGCTGACCGCTGGCAAACAGCACGGGTAGCGACTCTCCCGCCGCGCGCGCGGCCTCCAGCATCTCCCGGGCGACCAGCCACGGATGATCGTCACGGTACTTTCCCTGACCGCTCACCTCGAGCAGGGCCTTCAGCGCCTTCTCGCCGACCGTGGTGCACAGGCAGTAGGGATGGGGGTTCGTCACGATGACCTCGGTGCTGCGTGATACTGTACATGCATACAGAGAATTTTATAATCGAAGGCCCGAGTGCGCGCAACCAGACAGAGCCCACAGCCCCGTGCCGCTGCTGACACCCCAGAAACCTCCGCCGCCCGACTACTACGCCGCCAACCTGCGATTGCTCCTGCAGTTCGTGGGCGAGCACTACGACGACGTGCTCGAGGCACGCGAGCAGCGCTTCATCGACGCGTTCATGCGCTTGTCGAGCGACGGTCAACGCCTGTTCGCCAGGCTGATCAGCCGCAAGGGACCGTGGATCCGACTGGACCGCCTCTCCTATCGGGAGATCGACAGAATCGACCGGGCCGCCCGGGAGCTCGAAGCAGCGGGGCTGGCCGCCATCAACCCGTCTGCCCCCGCCGATGCGCTGCTCGGACTCCTCACCCAGGCAGAACGGCGTGACCTGTTTCCGGCGGTCGGGCACGCAACGAAAACGGTCTGGATCGAACGCTGCGTGAGCCGGTACGACGATGACTCGATCCGCAGACGGCTCGCCGGCTACACCGCCTGGATTGCCGTTGCCGGGCCCGAGCATCTGTCCCTGTGCCAGCTGCTCTTCTTCGGCGACGATCGTCAGGACCTTTCCACGTTCGTCCTCAATGACCTGGGCCTGTTCCGGTTCGAGCGCTACGGGCTCGACCGTACGGGTCGGTTGTTCGCCGACCGGGCGGCGGTCGATCGGTATCGACGCCTTCGCCGGCTGGCCGGGCTCGCGCACCGGCTCGCCGAGGTGCCGCGCCTGGACCGCTGGCTGACCCACGCCCTGGCGCTGGAGACGCACAACCGGCTGGAGCGACGCCAGCGCGACCGCACGCTGAATCGTCTGGGCCAGCATTTCGAGCGACTCGGCGAGTTCGATGCGGCGCTGGACTGCTACGGTCGCAGCCGCGAGCATCCCAGTCGCGAGCGCCGGGCGCGGATCCTGACGAAGCTCGGCGACGCCTGCGGGGCCGAGCGCCTGACTGCCCGCATGGCGCGCGCGCCGCGCTGTGCGGAGGAGGTGGACTTCGCCAGCCGGTTCGGGCAACGGCGCCGCAAGGCCGCCGAGCCGGTCACCGAGATACCCCTGCACGGCGCTCCCGCCGGCGCCATAGAGGCTCATGCCGCCGACCGTCTGAGCGCCAACGGCGGCGCCGTCTTTCACCTGGAGAACGCGCTGCCCCTGGGACTCGCCGGACTCGCGTTCTGGGACGTGATGTTCGCCGACGTGCCCGGCGCCTTCACGAATCCGTTTCAGACCGCGCCGCTGGATCTCTTCTGGCCCGACTTCGCTGCCGCCCGGCAGGCGGCCATCGATGCGCGCACGGCAGCACTGTCGCGACCCGGCGCGCTCGCCGAGGCTCTCACCCGTACCTACCACGACAAGCAAGGCATCGCCAATCGGCTCGTCTCCTGGCGGCACTTCGACGAGACGGTGCTCGCCACCCTGCTCGACAACGTGCCCTCCGCGGACCTGCTGGCTCTTGCCGGTCACGTGATCCGCTGGCCGTATCGCACCCGGACCGGATTTCCCGATCTCACCGTGGTGTACGGACCGAACTGCTACGAGTTCGTGGAGGTGAAGGGCCCGACGGATGCGCTGCAGCCGGCACAGCGTGTCTGGCTCAAGGCGCTGGCCGACATGGGGCTCGCCGCCCGGGTTCTGAAGTTCCGCACGTGCTGATCCCGGTGTCGGTGAAGACACTCGCCGCATTCGTGCATCGACGCGGCGATCTGTACCCGCCCCTGGGAGGACGGGTGACCGGGGAGGAGGGCATTGCGGCACAACAGGCGGCGCAACGCGGCCGACCTGGAGGTTACCAGCGCGAGGTGGTCGTTCAGGGCGACTTTCCGATTGCCGGCGGCACGCTGGCGATCTCGGGGCGTCTGGACGGCTGTGACCTGACTGCCGATCCGCCGCTGGTGGAAGAGATCAAAACCACGCGCGCCGACCCGGCGGCCGCGGAGCGTCTGCTCGGCTCCGCCCACTGGGCGCAGGTCACCCTCTACGCCGCGCTTCTCGCCCGAGAGCATCCGCAGCATTCGGCGTGGCAACTGAGACTGCTGTACTGCCACCCGGACACGGATGACCGTACGCCGTTCGATCGGACCCTCACGCACGCCGAGCTCGCCGTCTTTCTGGCCGAGACCGTGGCCGACTACCGCGCCTGGCTCGCCGTGGAGCTCGACTACACGCGAGCAAGGAACGACTGGCTCGCGGCGCGGCCCTTTCCCTACGGCGAGTTCCGTCCGCATCAGCGCGCCCTGTCCGGACGCGTGTTTCAGGCGTTCCGGGACGGTGAGCGCCTGCTGCTGGAGGCGCCCACCGGCAGCGGCAAGACCATGGGCGTGCTGTTTCCCGCGTTGAAGGCGCTGGCGGTGGGACACGTGGCGCGACTGTTCTATCTCACAAGTCGCGGCACGGGCGCCATGGCCGCCCTGGATGCGGTTCGTGATCTCGACCCGGATGGCAACCGGGTGCGCGTGGTCGACCTCACGGCCAAGGAAAAAGCCTGCCCCGTGCCGGGCATGCCGTGCGACGAGACCTGTCGGTATGCCAACGGCTACTTCGATCGCATCCGCGACGCCGTGCGCGACCTGCTCAATCGCGGCCATATGTGCCGCGAAGCGATTCAGGCCGTAGGGGAGGCACACACGGTCTGCCCGTTCGAGCTGTCCCTGGATGCCGCGCTCTGGGCCGACCTGATCGTCGGCGACTACAACTATCTGCTCGACCCGGTGGTCCGGCTGCAGCGATTTGCGGCAGATGCCGAGCTCGGCGTGCTCATCGACGAGAGCCACCAGCTCGCCGAGCGCGGTCGGGAGATGCTCTCGCTCGAGCTCGAGCGGGCGGTAGTGCGTCGAGCGCTCGCCGAGTCGCCGCCAGCCGGGCTCGCGAAACATCTCGAGCGGCTGGACCGGGCGCTGATGGCGCTGCGGCGCGCGCTTGTCGGTGCGAAGGCGCGCGGCGAGGTGGTGGTCGACCCGCCGGACCCCGTGCTTCGCGCCGGCGAGCGAGCGCTGGAAGTGCTGGCCGACGACACCTTCGAGCTCGGCCGCTATCCGCAATGCCGTGCGCTGCTCTTCGACCTGGCGCGCTGGCGGCGCGCCCGGACGTGGACCGACGGTCGCGGCGACGACTTCCGTCATCTGGCCGAGGTGCTGGAGCGCGAAGACGGTCGCAGCAACGTCCGCCTGCGACTCGTCTGCGTGGATGCCGCCGCCTACCTTGCCGAGGTGCTCGGCGGCTACGGGCCGCACGTGCGCTTCTCGGGCACCGTCTCGCCGCTCGACCTGTATCAGTCGTTGCATGGCCTTACCGATGCGCCGGCGGAGCGCCTGGAGAGCGCGTTCCGCCCGGAGCAGCTGCTCACGCTGCTCGTGCGCGACCTGCCGGTCTACTATCGGCAGCGGGCGCGCACCCTGCCGCACCTGGCCGATCTGGTGGCCCGGGTCTGCGCAGGCGCACCGGGCAACTACCTCGTCGCGCTGCCGTCTTTCGCCTATCTCACG
>JASFLG010000187.1:0-7693 GCA_050118205.1 Pseudomonadales bacterium | reverse complement strand
GGCGAGACCGATCAGATTGCCGCTCGCCATACGATGAGGATCCTCGAACCCGTAATCGGTTCTCCGATACCAGACGACTTCGCCCCGCTCGTCCACCGCTATGGCGAGACCGTAGTCCTCGTCAGCATCTGCCCCATCCGGCCATCGCATCAACGCAAAGAGCGTGACGCCGGGCTCCATCCGCCCGGGCTCGCTCAGAGTGACATCGATGCTGGGGAAGTCATCCGGCAGTGGCGCCGCGTCGAACTCGAGCGGAACCATGGCCGATGCGTTCCCGGCCTCGTTGCGCGCCGTCACCTGCACGACGTGTCGTCGGCCGGGTCTGAACCCGAGCACGGGCACGGAGTGATGCGTCGCCAATGTCGATGAAACGGGAACCGGCCACTCGTGCATCCCGTCGCTGACGCTGATGGCCAGCCGGGTCGGCTCACTGGTCTCGGCGGACACGATGGCGGCCAGAGGCACCGCGGTATTGGGATTCTGCGCGATCGCGGGTGCCACCGTGAACGCAGGTGTGGAGGGGGTATCGCACGCGACACAGAAGCAGGTCAGAACACCCACACACACAGACGTGACCACCCACCGAACCTTCATGGCGACCTCACTCATCGGATCCGTCGGCCGCCCCCGGCGTCGGGTATCAATCGTCGTCCACCGCGCTCATGAAATCGATGTTTCCGTCTTCGTCTTCCGGCACCGGGATCTCGACGACCCGCTCGTCCACGTTGTCGTACTCGAGCCTGAGCGCCCGGCACATGGTGGCGTGCAGCTCGTAGGTGCAGGTGATGTAGGTGAGCTCCAGGATCTCAGGGTCCGAAAGGTGCTCCTTGAGCACCGCGAACGTGCCGTCCTGGGTCCGACCACCGGAGAGTACGAGATCGTCCGTGTACGCGAGCACCGCCCGCTCGATGTCGGAGAAGAGGTTGGTCGAGGCCCAGTGAGGAATGGCCTCGATCTGCTCCTCGGTGAACCCGCAGGCGCGCAGTGCCTTGCAGTGCTGCGAGAAGACGAACTGGCTTCCGCGGGCGAAACCGGCGCGCGATTGCCCCAGCTCCCTCAGACGGGGATCGAGCTTCGATCCGCGGTAGAGCTGAAACCCGGCAACCGCGTGATTGAACACGTCGGGCGAGAGCGCGAACACGGTCCACCAGTCGCCCGGCGTACCCGTCGCGGTGCCGGGATGCTCCACCGGATCCCGATCCTTTCCGAACAGCGCATCGTACAGACGCAGCACCGACTCGTCCGCGTCCGCGCGTCTGACCTGACTCAATCTTGGCATGTCTTCATCTCCTCCGGTTGGTGCTTTAGCGTGCCTGGTGGCGGACCCTCTGTATACAACGGGCCGGTGCCCGGCGGAAACTCACTCGTCAGACCGCCGGTGATTCGGCCGACGCGTCCTGCAGCGCGTGCAGCTCCGCATTCCGGTCCTTGGCCAGCAGAACGTATACGGCCGGCACCACGAAGAGCGTGAACACCGTGCCGAGACCCAGGCCCGTGAAGATCACCACGCCCATCTGAAAGCGGCTGACGGATCCGGGACCGGTCGCGAGCAGCAGCGGCACCATGGCCATCAGCATCGCCACGGTGGTCATCAGGATGGGTCGGTAGCGCGTGGCCGTCGCCCTGGCGACCGCGGTGCGTTTGTCGAGCCCCTCGGTGACCTGAAGACGGTTGGCGAAGTCGACGATCAGGATGCCGTTCTTGGCTATCAGGCCGATCAGCGTGATGAGACCGATCTGGGTGTACAGGTTTACGGAGGCGAAGCCCAGGTAGATGAAGAGCATGGCTCCGGCAATGGACATGGGCACGGACACCAGGATGATCAGCGGGTCCCGCCAGCTCTCGTACTGAGCGGCCAGCACCAGGTAGATGACGAGCAGCGAGAGGAAGAACGTGTACAGCAGCGCGTTCCCCTGCTGCATGAGCTGCCGCGACTCGCCCATGTAGTCGAAACCGATGTTCTGCGGAAAGGTCTCCTGCGCGGTGGCTTCCAGAAAATCCATGGCGTCGCCCAGCGAAACACCGGGCGCCATCAGGCCGCTGATGGTCACGCTGTTCAGCTGCTGGAACTGGGCCCGCTCGGTAGGCTCGATCTCATGCCGGAGCGAGACGAAGCTCGACAGCGGGATCAGCTCGCCGTCACCGCCACGGACGTGATAGTCCTCGAGCAGGGACTCGTCCATGCGGTAGCGGCGCGCCGCCTGCGGAATGACCTCGTAGCTGCGTCCGGCCTGATTGAAACGGCTGACGTAGCCGCCGCCGAGCAGGGTCGACAGGGTGATCCCGAACTCGTCCATGTCTACCCCGAGGTCTCCGGCGCGATCGCGGTCGATCACAAGGCGGGTCAGCGGCAACGCGATCTCCGTGGATTTGCGCAGATACACGAAGTTGCCGCTCGCGTAACCCGCGCCAATGAGCTGATCGGCGAGTTCCACGAGCTGCTGGTAGGCGGCATCCCCGGTCAGCACGAACTGGAGCGGCGTCCCACGGGAGGCACCCGGCAGGGACGGGAAGGTGAAGACCGCGACCTGCACCCCGGCGATCTGGTTCACCATGCGCTGCGCCAGCGGCTGAAGCTCCATCTGCGAGCGTTCCCGCTCCGCAACCGGCACGAACCGGAAGCCGCCGAAGCTCGTCGCCGGTGTCCCACCGCCGCCGATCAGCAGAAAGCTGCGCAGATACTCCGGGAACGTCTCGAACGCTTTGACCACCTGAGCGGCCTGCGCCTCCGTGTACTCCAGCGTCGCGGTTTCCGGCGCCGCGATCTGCACGTTGAGCACCTCGCGGTCCTCCGTCGGCGCCAGCTCCTTGGTGCTGCCCTGGTAGAGAAAGTAGATCGACCCGGTCACCACCAGGGCGACGAGCAGCGGTACGGGCAGATGGCGCAGGGCGTCCCGCAGCAGCCACTGGTGGATCCGCACCTGCAGGGAGAACGCCCAGTCCACGAACCGTTCGAGGGCATTGGTATGATCGCGGTCCGGCAGAATGCGCGCGGAAAGCATGGGGGCCAGGGTGAGGGCGACGATGCCGGAGACGAGCACGGTGCCCGCCAGCGAGTACGCGAACTCGGTGAACAGCGATCCCGCCAGACCGCCCATGAAACCGATCGGCGCATAGACGGCAATCAGGGTGGTGGTCATTGAGATGATGGGCAGCACCAGCTCCCGGGCCCCCACCAGCGCTGCGTCGAACGGCGTTCTGCCCTCCACGATGTGCCGGTGCACGTTTTCCACGACGACGATGGCATCGTCGACCACCAGGCCGATGGCGAGCAGCATGGCAAGCAGCGTCAGCAGATTGATCGAGAAGCCCATGAGCAGCATGAGGAACGCGCCGCCCACCAGCGACAGCGGCACCGCCACCGCGGGGATGACGGCTGCCCGCCAGGTGCCCAGCGACAGGAAGATGACGAGCAGCACGATGATCAGGGCCTCGGTGAGCGTGGTGTACACCTCGTCGATGGAGTCCTCGATGTAGAGGCTGCCGTCGTAAACGAGATTGAGCTCCATGCCGGGGGGGAGCTGGCTCTCGATGTCCGGCAGCAGCCTGTTCACTTCCGCGGAAAGCGACAGCGGATTGGCGCCCGGGGTCGGCGTCAGCGCCAGCAGTACGCAGGGCCGGCCGCTGAACCAGCTCTCCTGATCGGGATTGCTGGTGGAGAGGCGCACGTCGGCGACGTCTTTCAGATGGGTGACCGCATTCCCATCGGTGCGCAGCACCAGATTCTCGAACTGCTCGACCGTGGTGAGGTTGGTGGTGGCCGACAGGTTGATCATGACGGTGTCGCCCTTGGTCCGTCCGACTGCGGACTGGACGTTCTCCTGCAGCAGCGCCCGGCGCACCTCTGCCGCAGTCATGTCCAGGGCCGTCAGGCGAATCGGATCCAGCCAGACGCGCAAAGCCATGGTCTGATCGCCGTTGATGCCGGCCTTTGCCACGCCGGGCAGCGCCTGCAGCCGCGGCACGATGCTGCGCAGGGTGTAGTCCGTCATCTGCGCGGTGTTCATGTTCTCGCTGGTGAGCGCCATGTAGATCAGCGCCCAGCCCTCGCTGGTGGACAGCGAGATGACCGGGTCGAGCGCTTCCCGGGGCAGGTTGTTGCGCTCGCTGGCGACTTTCCCCTGGATCTCCGCCAGCGCGTCGTAAGGGTCGTAGTTCAGCGTCATGTATGCCTGGATGATCGACACGCCCTGTCGGGAGTTGGAGGTCACGTAGTCGATGCCTTCGGCCTCGGAGGCCGCGCGCTGCAGCGGCTCGGTGATGAACGACTGGACCAGATCGGCATCCGCACCGGGAAAAGCCGTAGTGACGGTGACCAGTGCCTGCTCCGTCTTCGGATACTCGCGCACCTCCAGCGACAGCAGGGAGCGCACGCCCATCAGCAGGATCAGCAGGCTGATGACCGATGCCAGCACCGGCCGGCGCACGAATGCATCCGTGAATCTCATCCCTCGCGCACTCCCTCCGGCAGCGGGATCCCCTCGCCGATCACGATGGACTGACCGTCCCGAAGCTTCATGTGCCCCGTGTGCACGACCCGCTGGCCCGCGGCAAGGCCGGAGAGGATCTCGACCTGATTGTCCCGGGTGCGTCCCACCTTGACGGGCTGGCGCTGCACCGTCAGCCGTTCGCCGTCCTCGTTGATGATGAACACCGACTCGCCATACGCGAAGAAGCTGATCGCGGTCCGCGGCAGGGTCAGCACCGGTTCCTCGCCGCTCAGGATGAGGTGCACGGTCGCAAACATGCCGGGCTGCAGACGGAGGTCCGCGTTGCTGAGCTGCCCGCGCAGCTTGAGCGTGCGGCTCTTCACGTCCACGTCCGGGCTGACCACCAGCAGCTCTCCGGTGAACACGTCATCGGGCCACGCCGCCACGACGGCCTCCAGCGCCTGACCGGGTGCGAGCGCGCCGCGGTAGCGCTCGGGTACGGTGAAATCCACGTAGATCGGCGCAACACTCTGCAGCCGCACGATGGGATCGCCCGGCGCCACGATGGTGCCCAGACTCACCTGACGGATGCCGAGCACACCGTCGAAGGGCGCGCGCAGGACCTTACGGTCGAGGATCACCTCCTGGCGGTCCACCTGGGCCATCAGGCTCGCCATCTCGGACTGGGTTCGGTCGAGCTGCGACTGGGAGAAGGCAGCGGATCCGCGCAGACGCATCACCCGCTCGTTCTCGAGCCGGGCGAGCTTCAGCTGTGCCTTCAGCGCGTCGAGCTGCGCCCGGTCCTCCCCCGCATCCAGGCGCACCAGCACGTCGCCCGTGCGCACCGGGGTGCCCGACTCGAAGTCGATCTCGACGACCTTCCCGGGCACCTCCGAGGCAATCGCCACGTCCTGAATGGCGGTCAGGTCGCCCACCGCCTCGATGCGCTGCACCCAGTGCGTGAGCCGGACCTCGGTCGCCGTCACCGTGGCGGGGGGCGGTCCTCCGGCCATCGCCTTGGAGCGGGCTGCGTTCTGGTTGTGTTTCAGCGTCACCACGACGCCGATGGCAAGGCCGATGGCCAGGACGGTTAGAGCAAGTCTGAAAAACACGCTGATCCCCGGAACAATCGACCAGTTTACCGCACGGACCGCCGTCAACATACACGCCCGTCCGCCGCCTGGCCGTTCGCTGGCCCGTCCGCTACCATCCGCTCCCTACCGGATCTCACGCAGGACCGCTTGGCCCACTCGAGCGAACATCGCGGCAGGCTCAGCCTGCCGCCACGCTGGCCGTTTGCCGCGAGCAAGGTGCCTTTCTTCTACGGCTGGGTCATCTGGCTGCTGTCGACGCTGGGTTTCCTGATGAGCGTCCCCGGCCAGACCATGGGAATGGCGGTGTTCACCGACCCGTTCATCGACGCGTTCGAGCTCAGCCGCTCGCAGCTCTCCTTTGCCTACCTCTGTGGCACCGTGGGCAGCGCCCTGCTGCTCACCCACGCGGGGCGGCTCTACGACCGGATCGGTGCGCGCGCCATGGTCGTTGCCGCTTCGATCGGCCTCGGGGTCATGGTCGCGTTCATCAGCGTGGTGGACCGGATCGGCGGAACGCTGGCACCGCTGCTCGGCCTCTCTCTGTCCACCCTGACCCTGCCCCTGATGCTGCTCGGCTACTTCGGTGTCCGCTTCACCGGTCAGGGCGTGCTCACCAGCGCGTCACGCAACGTGCTCCTGCTCTGGTTCGAGAGACGCCGGGGGCTCGTGTCCGGCATTCGCGGCGTGTTCGTTTCGCTCGGGTTCTCCATCGCCCCGCTGGTGCTCGCGTTCCTGATCGACGGCGCGGGCTGGCGCGGGGCCCTGTGGATCATGGCAGGAACGCTGGCGTTCGGCTTCTCTCTGATCGCCCTGATCTTCCTCAGAAACTCTCCCGAGGAAGAAGGCCTGCGTGCGGACGGGCAGACGGCGGACGTCTCGGGGCAACGCAGCCAGGTGCCCGAGGTTGCCGACCGCACGCTCGCGGAGGCGCGGCGCTCCGCCACCTTCTGGATGTACAGCGCCGGGCTTTCGATCCACGCGCTGTTCGGCACAGCGGTGACCTTTCACATCGTCTCCATCTTCGCCGACGCCGGCCGGGATCGAACGGAGGCTTTTGCCTACTTCCTGCCGGTGGCGGTGGTGTCCACGACCGTCAATCTGCTGGCCAGCACGCTGGTGGACCGCGCTCGCCTGAAACCCTTCCTGCTGGTGATGCTTACCGCATTTCTCTTCGGCGCCACGGGTCTGATGGCGCTGCACACATCCTGGGGCTATGCGTTGCTGGTGGCAGGCTTCGGCGCGGGTGGCGGGCTCTGGGGCGTGATCTCAAACGTGGCATTCATCCGCTTGTTCGGAGCCCTTCATCTCGGCGAGATCAGCGGCCTGAACACTTCCCTGACGGTGTTCGCCAGCGCCATCGGTCCGTTCCTGTTCAGCCTCGGGCGGGAGCTGACCGGCAGCTACCTCCCGGCCGAAGCGATCTGTGCCGCCGGGATCGCCTGCCTGCTCGCTGCAGCGGCGCTCATCCGACAGCCGGACGACCTGTCACCGGCGAGATAGCATCATCGTCCATCGGGCGCCTGACGCGGCCATCAGCCCGCGATCCCGGTGGGCAGGCCGTCGATGCTCGACCGGTTCTTCTCCTGCCAGTAGTCCCGGATCCCCTGCTCGCCACGCTTCTCCGCCCACTGCGCCAGTACCTGACGGTCCTCCACGTAGTCCATCAGCGGCACGGCATAGCCGCAGGACGTCTGCACCAGATCCACATGCACCCTGAAATACTGACGCGCACCGACGGGTGGCGGCAGCAGGCGAGCGCAGTCGGCCCATGCGGCATCGCGCGGATGCACCACGTCGGCGCCACCGTACACGCGCAGAATACGCGGCAGCCCCTCGAACGCACACCACATGAGCGTCATGCGGTTGCACTCGCGCAGATGCGCCGCCGTCTCATTGCCGCTTCCGGTCAGGTTCAGCCAGAGGATCTCTCGCCCGCCGAGCACGCGCAGGCTGTCCTGCCCCTTCGGAGAGACGTTGACCCGCCCGTCCCGAGCCGCGCTGGCGACGAAGAAAAGATGCTGACCCGCGATCCACTCGATCAGCTCAGGTGACAGCGCGTCGAACTGCTCGGCCATGGTGCTCTCCTGAAAGACGACCACGCGGATCATAATCGTGAAGGTGGCTATGCGAAAATCGAAAGCTGCGCGGGGTCGTCAACGGCGCCCGAAT
>JASFLG010000186.1:0-7708 GCA_050118205.1 Pseudomonadales bacterium | reverse complement strand
GTGCAGGGTCAGAGCACGCCGGTTGCGAGCCGGGCCACGCTGCTCACCATGCT
This sequence comes from Pseudomonadales bacterium, assembly GCA_050118205.1. Lineage (GTDB taxonomy): Bacteria > Pseudomonadota > Gammaproteobacteria > Pseudomonadales > Azotimanducaceae > SZUA-309. The sequence continues at coordinate 7,655 of JASFLG010000186.1, read as the reverse complement.
CGCATCGGTCGAGCTGCCGGACCCCCTGACCGCACCGTCCACGGCCAGCGGTTTTTACCTGCGGCCGGGCACGATCGACCGGCTGGACCTCAACCAGGAGAATGGCGTGCACGACCGGCGCCGCTATACGGCGGGCAACCCGACCTGGCGGGAAGAGGTGCTCGTTCCCTGAAACAGGAGGAGGTAGCGGGTCAGACGACGTCCGCGGTAACGATGCCCACCAGGTTGGCGAAGCACGTACGCCTGGCCACGTCGATGAATCCCTGGATGAACGGCGCGTCCGCTTCATCGCGGCGAACGGCGGCATGGAGCGTCGGCCACACACCCTCCTCCCCCAGCGATTTCACGATGACATACTCCCGCTCTTGATACTCATGCAGCGCCCAGTTCGGCAGGCAGGCCACACCGCGACCGCTGGCAACGAGTTGGATCATCATGGTGGTGAGCTCGGCGTTGCGCACGCCGGCCGGCTCCACCCCGGCGGGCTCGAGGAACGAGGTGAAGATGTCGAGCCGGTCGCGATCCACCGGATAGGTGATCAGGGTTTCGCCCGCCAGATCCTCGGGCTCCACCCAGGGCTTTTCCACGAGCTCATGATCGCGGGCCAGCGCGAGCTGCGCCTCGTAGCTGAACAGGGGCAGGTAGCTCAGGCCCAGGTCCTCCACCGGATCTGCCGTGATCACCAGATCCAGATCGCCACGCGAGAGCGCCGGCAGCGGGGCGAAATGAAAGCCGCTGGCAATGTCGAGCTCCACGTCCGGCCAGCTCTCCCGGTACTCGTTGATCGCCGGGAGCAACCACTCGAAGCAGCTGTGGCACTCGATGGCCATGAAGATCCTGCCCGACTCGCCACCAGCCAGGCGCGCGAGGTCCCCTTCGGTGGCGTTCACCGACGGCAGCACCTCGTCCGCGAGCTTGAGCAGCCGTTTGCCGGCCGGCGTGAAGCGTACCGGCCGGGTCTTGCGGATGAACAGCATGCATCCGAGCCGGGTCTCCAGGTCCTTGATCTGATGCGAGAGCGCTGACTGGGTCAGAAACACCCTTTCCGCGGCCTCCACCAGGCTACCCGTATCGCGCAGCGCGACCAGGGTCCTGAGGTGGCGGAGCTCGATATATGACATGAGTCACACTCATAATTGAGCCTTCTGGACTTGCAGTATATTCATGATTGACGGATGGCTGAAGTGCCGACCGGCCACGGGGGAATTGAGGCACAGCGCACGCTTGGGCGCCCGGGGGTCGATTAAACTCCCATGACACGGCTGGATAGCGCATGTTCAATCCAAATCGCACCCTGATCGAGGCCTTCGTCGCCCACGTCATCGATCGTTACCGGGAAGCCTTTCCCAACCGGGACCTCGGCCACGAGGACGTCCTGGATCAGGCCGCCCACACGGCGCTCGAAACGCTGCTGGGTTGCGACTGTCCCTATCACGATCTCGAGCACACCCTGCTGGTCACGGACGTAGGGCAGACGATTCTCCGCGGCCGGCTGCTCTCCCAGGGTGACGTGAGTCCCCACGAGTGGCTGCACGCGGTGATCGCCATGCTGTTCCACGACATCGGCTATGTCCGCGGCCTGCTCCGCGACGACGACGCGACGAGCTTCGTCATCGATGAGGAAGGCAACCGCGTCACCCCGCCGGTGGGCGCAACGGACGCCTACATGATGCCGCACCACGTGAATCGCAGCTGCATCTTCATCAGCGAGCGGTTCGCCGGAGACCCGACCATCGACGTCTCCACGGTCACCAGCTACATCGAGATGACCCGGTTTCCCGTGCCGGAGGACCGGCATTACCGCCGCGTCGACACGTTCGCAGGCCTGGTTCGCGCGGCCGACCTGGTCGGCCAGATGGGCGACCCCCTCTACCCGAAGAAGCTCTCGCGCCTGTACACCGAGTTCGTCGAGACAGGCGAAGCGGAGCGGCTCGGCTACGCCAACTCGGCGGAGCTGCGCGCCGGCTTTCCCGAGTTCTTCTATCAGCAGGTATACCCGTTCATCACCGAAGGCCTCCGCTTCCTGCGCAAGACCCAGGAAGGACAGCAGTGGATCGCAAACCTGTTCCATCACGTGCACGAGTTCGACGGCGAGGAGCTCGAACAACCGCGGACCCTCGCAGCGCAGCCGCTGGTCGCCGTCGGCAACGACCGCTAGCTCCGATCTCTTCCGCTCCCGGCCGGCCGGTGGTCACCGTAAGGCTAACTGATTAGAATCCCCGCTCTTTGTCCGGGGTTTCCATGTCAGAAGCGGCGCTGACCAGAGAGCCAGACGCGGCCAGGCCGCTTCGAATTGCCCTGCTCGGCTATCGCAGCAATCCCTACAGCGGTGGCCAGGGCGTCTACATCAGGTACCTCTCACAGGCCCTCGCCGCAGAAGGGCATCAGGTCGACGTGATATCCGGCGAGCCGTACCCGGAGCTCACCGACGACCGCGTGCGCCTGATCCCCCTTCCGGGCCTCAATCTCTTCGCAGCGGCCAACCACGTCACGGCGCTGCGACCCCGGCACCTGAGGTCGGCAACGGACACGTTCGAGTGGCTGTCCATGACGACCGGCGGCTTTCCCGAGCCGTTCACGTTCGGCCGCCGGATTGCTGCCCATCTGGGACGTGGGCACGACTACGATGTCATCCACGACAATCAGAGTCTCTCCTGGGGAACCCTGTCACTCCAGTCGGGACGAGCACCGCTGGTGACCACCATCCATCACCCCATCACCTGGGATCGGGACATCGCGCTGGCCCACGCCCCGGACCTGAAGCACCGCCTGCTCATCCGTCGCTGGCACTACTTTCTCAGGATGCAGACCCGGGTGGCACGTCGGCTCCAGCACATTGCCACGGTCAGCCAGCGCTCACGGCAGGACATCTGTCACGCCTTCCGTATCGACCCGACCCGCATCGAGGTGATCCCGAATGGCATCGACACACAGGTGTTCCGCCCCGAGCCGGACATCGCACGCAATCCCTGGCAGCTGATCACGACCGCCAGCGCCGACCAGCCGCTGAAAGGTACCCAGCACCTGATTCCCGCCTTTGCCGAGCTGTGCGCGCGCTTCGAGAAGCTCCGCCTGGTCTTCGTCGGCCGGCCGAAACCCGGCGGCGAGACCGAGAAGCTCATCCAGCGGCACGGCGTAGCCGAGCGCATCCGCTTCGTGCACGGCATCTCCGCGGACGAGATGCGCCTGCTCTATGCGAGCTCGGCGGTCGCCGTGGTGCCTTCCGAGTACGAGGGTTTCGGTCTGCCCGCAGGGGAGGCCATGGCCTGCGGCGTACCGCTGGTCACGACCGATGGCGGCGCGCTGCCGGAGGTGGTTGGTGACGCCGGGCGTGTGGTGCCGGCCGCGGACCCGCAGTCACTGACGCGCGCGATAGGTGATCTGCTCCGCCTGGACCCGGACGAGCGCGCGGAGATCGGCCTCGCCGGACGCCGCCACATCGAAGCGACTTTCTCCTGGGAGCGGTCGGCCCGCGCCACCGTCGACCTCTATCGTCGCGCCATTGCCCACCACGATCCGCGGAATCGCCGACCGTGAGCCTGACGACCATCGACTTCCACCGCTTCCGGCTCGAGCCCGGCGACCTCGTGCTGGATCTGGGCTGCGGCGAGGGGCGGCACGCGATCACAGCCTATCTCACGGAACCGGTGCACGTCGTCGGCGTCGATCTATCGCTCGACGATCTCGGCACGGCAAGCACCCGCTTCACGGAGTTTCAGGACGCCTCCGACGGGACCCGCGCACTGAACCTGGTCTGCGGCTCCGGGCTCGTCCTGCCGTTCCGGGACGGCACCTTCGACAAGGTGATCTGCGCGGAGGTACTCGAGCACATTCCCGACTACCAGTCCATGCTGCGCGAGATCAGACGGGTGCTGAAGCCGGGTGGCCAGCTCGCCGTCAGCGTGCCGCGATTCGGCCCCGAATGGGTCTGCTGGCAGCTTTCCGATGCTTATCACGAGGTACCGGGCGGACACGTACGCATCTTCCGACAGCGGGTGCTGCGCCGTGCCATCGAAGCGGCCGGCATGATCTGCTACGGGCAGCATTGGGCGCACGGTCTGCACTCTCCTTACTGGTGGCTGCGCTGCCTGTTCTGGTCGCGGGGCGAAGACGTCTGGCCAGTGCGCGTCTACCACCGGATGCTGGTCTGGGATCTGATGCACAAGCCCCGGCTCACCCGCGCCCTGGAGCGGCTCATGAACCCGCTCTGGGGCAAAAGCATCGTCATGTACTTCGTGCACACGAGCCGTCATGCCGTCTGACGTGATCCCCAACACGGCCCGATACATCGCCCACGTCCAGCTGGCGAGCGGCGCGATTCCCTGGTTCGAGGGCGGCATCGTCGATCCCTGGGATCATGTCGAATCGGCCATGGGTCTGACGGTGAGCGGACACACGGCCGCTGCCGAGGCCGCATATCACTGGCTCGCCCGGCATCAGCACCCGGACGGTTACTGGCTCGCAGCGTATGAGGGCGACAGAATCGCGGACGGCACGCGCGCCGAGACGAACTTCGTCGCCTACGTGGCCACCGGTGTCTGGCACCACTATCTCTCTACCGGAAACGATGCCTTCCTCCGGGACCTCTGGCCGACCGTACGGGCCGCTCTCGACTTCGTGATCGGTCTGCAGGCGGCGAGCGGCGAGATCTACTGGGCGTTCGACACCCGCACCGGCATCAACAAGGATGCGCTGGTCACCGGTTGCAGCTCGATCTACCGCAGCCTCGACTGCGGCATCGCCATCGCTCAGGCGCTCGACAGACCGCACGCCCACTGGTACGCGGCGCGCGAGCGCCTCGGCCGCGCGCTCACCAGCGCTCCGGAACGATTCGATCGCACGTGGCCTTCCAAGACACGCTACTCCATGGACTGGTTCTATCCGATCCTGTCAGGTGCCGTGGACGGCAGAGACGCCCGGGAGCGCCTCGACGGGCGCTGGGACACCTTCGTCGAGCCGGAGCACGGCTGCCGGTGCGTGTCCGATCAGCCCTGGGTAACCATTGCGGAGACCTGCGAGCTGATCATGGCCTGTGTGGCGGCCGGGGAGCGGGAACGCGGTGAGACGCTCTTCGAGCGCCTGGCCCGATTTCAGGCGGAGGACGGCTCGTGGTGGACCGGCTACGTGTTCACCGACGACGTCATGTGGCCCGACGAGCGTCCCACCTGGACCGCCGGAGCCGTGATTCTCGCGGCAGACGCGCTTGCCGCGCGAAGCGCGACATCAAGTCTGTTCACCACCGGGCGTCACCACTCAGAGCTCGAGTCGCCGCAGCGCTCCCAGCGTCGCTACCGTCGCTAACGGTTCGAAGAGGCCCGACGCCAGAGCCATCTGGTAGATGTGGTACGGCGCCTGCCCCCCGTCGCGTGGGTCCGGAAACAGATCGTGGATGGCCAGCACACCACCGGGCAGCACGTGTGGTGCCCACGTGCGGTAGTCACTCTGCGCGGCGGTCTCACTATGACCGCCATCGATGAAGACCATACCGAGCGGCGTGCACCAGTGCCTGCCGACCTGTCGGGTGCCCGCGACGATCGGCACGACCGTCTCCGTGAGCCCGGCCCGGTCGATGTTGAGCCGGAACTCGCGGAACGTGTCCATGCGTTCCGCGGCCGCATCGAACAGAGCCGGATCGTGGTAAGCCTCACCGGGCTGGTGCTCCTCCGATCCCCGATGATGGTCAACGGCGTAGAGGAGCTGATCGCGCACCTGGCACGCGGCGCCGAGGTACAGAGTCGACTTGCCGCAGTACGACCCCACCTCGAGGCAGGGGCCGATTCGGGCGGCGGCCAGCGCGAGCTCGTACAGCCTCTCCCCCTCCTCCGGGGCCAGGAAACCCTTCACCGTCTCCGGGGGGAATGGCAGATCCATCGCCTGTCTCACAGAATCCATCTGAAATGATCCATAAATCAAAGAATTAGCGTTGCAATTTAAAAAAGGAGTACTACACTCCCATCCCGTGACCGGCCAGCGGCCGAGCCCGCCTCAACGATACCGGCAGTCTTATCAGCACGAGGCTCGTGATGAACCGTACCCCCGAACGAAACGTCGACGAGATCCCCGACCCGGAAGGATCCGGCGAAGAATACACCCCGCTGCTTCTCGCCTTCGGGCCCGCGGACCACGAGTTCGAGGCAGAAGGCTCCGAGGATGCCGACGCCTACGTGGTGGGCTACAACTGAACTGACCCCCCGCTCGGACCGCACTGCGGTTACCCTGTGTCGAGCAGGAAGAAGAGCGCCAAGAACACCGGCGCCAGCGCCCCGGCCACATATGCGATCAGATTCAACACCTCGTTGACGTCTTTGTCAGCATTGAGCGGCAGGCGGGAGCCCGCCAGCAGCCAGAGCGATCCACCAACCAGAAACGACAGCACCAGGGTCAGGACGACGGCGACCATGGACCTGACCGTCAGACCTCAGAGAGCTGCAGCGCGTGGCGTGGCCGCGCGCCCGACAGGTCGGTGATCGCCTCGAAGTTCGCCGCGATGTCTTCCACGGTCGCATCGGCGCCCAGATCGACGCCTTTGTTCTCCACAATACAGGCCACGGAGTACTGCCCGCCCTGAGCCTGGATGATCACGCCGTTCGGCGCATCCTCCGTACACAGAAACACCACGGCTGGCGAGACGTGCTCGGGGCCGAGGTTGGCCTGGGCATCCTCGGGAATCAGATCGCGGGTCATGCGGCTCACGGCTACCGGCGCGATGGTGTTCGTGTGGATGTTGTACTTCGCACCCTCGATCTTGAGCGTGTTCATGAACCCCACCAGCCCGAGTTTCGCGGCCCCGTAGTTCGCCTGTCCGAAATTTCCGAACAGCCCCGTTGCCGACGTGGTCATGATGATCCGCCCATAGCTCTGCTCGCGCATCACCGGCCAGACCGCGCTGGTCACGTTCACGGAACCCATGAGATGCACGTCCACGACCGCCTGGAAGTCCTCCAGCGTCATCTTGGTGAACGATCTGTCGCGCAGGGTCCCGGCATTGTTGATCAGGATGTCCACACGGCCCCAGGTCTTCATCGCATCCTCGACGATGCCCGCCGCGCCCTGCCGGTCGACGACCGACGCGCCATTGGCGATGGCCTCGCCGCCGGCCGCACGGATCTCCTCCGCCACGGCACTGGCAGGATCGAGCGAACCGCCGGTGCCGTCTACCGCCCCGCCGAGGTCGTTGACGACGACCCTGGCACCACGGCGGGCGAGCTCCATGGCGTGAGAGCGCCCCAGGGCGCCAGCGGCTCCCGTGACGATGGCAACCTTTCCGTCGAATGAGTATGTCATGGTGTTTCTCCCCCTGTGATTCGTGCTATGGCCGTATGGGGAAACGCACTTCCCCCGGCAATGCCGCCAGCCGCGGCTGAATCCAGTCGATCCACTGGGCGAGCACGGGCCGTGTCTCGCGCGGATCGATCAGCTCGTTGACCGCAAACGATTCGGCGCGCGGGAACGGCGAGCGGGCCTCGCGAAGACCGTCCTCGATCTCCCGTCGCTTTGCCTCCGGGTTATCGGCAGCAGCAATCTCGCGGTGAAAGGCCACGGCCACCCCGCCTTCCAGCGGAAGGGCGCCCGACTCCACGGACGGCCACGCCAGCACATAGGCATTGTCCCCGTAGTGCGCAGCGGTCGCCACGCCGAAGCCCTTGTGCACCTGA
>JASFLG010000185.1:0-7714 GCA_050118205.1 Pseudomonadales bacterium | reverse complement strand
TGCCCGACGACCTGGCGCGCCGTATGGCGGCCGCGGGACTGTTCCGCATGCTGGTGCCGTCCGTCTACCACGGCGGCGAGGTGCATCCACAGGTCTTCTTCGACACCCTCGTCGAGGCCAGCCGCGCAGATGGCGCGGTAGGCTGGGTGCTGATGATCGGGGCCACCACCGGGCTCATGGCGGCATCACTGCCGGAGGTCTGGTCCCGGGAGCTCTATGCCGACCACCCGGACAACATCACCACCGGAGTCACCGCGCCGGTCGGACGGGCCACGCCGGTCGACGGCGGCATGCGCGTCACCGGACGATGGCCCTTCGGCAGCGGCTCCCAGGTCTCCCAGTGGATCTGCGGCGGCAGCCTGATCATGGACCCGGACGGACCCCGACGGGGACCGTTCGGTCCCCGCTCGCTGCTCATGTTCTTCCCACGGAACGAGGTCACCATTCACGAGGACACCTGGTTCACCTCGGGCCTGTGCGGGACCGGGAGCCACGACATCGAGGTCGCCGACGTTTTCGTTCCCGAGGGTCGCTGGGTGGAGCTCGGCCACCGCGCCCGGGTGGAGACGCCCCTCTATCGGTTCCCGACTCTGGGGCTCCTGGCGCTCGGGGTGTCCGCCGTCGCTACCGGCATCGCCACCCACGCCATCGAGCATTTCATCGAGCTCGCCACCGAGAAGGTGCCGACCGGGTCCCGGCGCGCCCTCGCGGAGCGCGCCGGCGCCCAGAAGGACCTGGCAAGGGCGCAGGCAATGGTGGCAGCGGCCCGGGCACTGACCCGCGAAGCCATCGACGAGGCGTGGCAGACGAGCGAGGCCACCGGTCGGCTCGGTACCGCCCACAAAGCCAAGCTGCGTCTCGCCGCGAGCAACAACGCCTGGTCCGCCGCCAAGGCGGTGGACCTGCTCTACCACGCCGCCGGCGGCACGGCGATCTACTCAAAGAGCCCGCTGCAACGCTGCTTCCGCGACGTGCACGTGGCCACTCAGCACATCATGGTGGCCCAGCCAACCTACGAGGTGCTCGGCAAGGTGAGCCTCGGCATCGACCCCAAGCAGCTCCTGTGAACGCCGCGCCCGCATGCTGATCGGCACGATCGCCTCGCCGGGCATTCTCACGGCTTCCCACCGGGAGCGGCGCGAGCTCATCGCCCGTATGCTCGATAAAGGCATCGACCACGTGTTCATCGCCGATCACGTGAGCTTCATCAACGGTCTCGGCATGGATGGGCTGATCAACGCCGCCACGCTCACCGCCATCGACGAGCGGCTGAAGGTGGTGGTGGGCGTGTACCTGCTTGCGCTGCGCCACCCGGTGGTGGTGGCCCGTCAGCTCGCCACTCTGGCCGAGTCAGCCCCCGGTCAGCTGCTGCTCGGTGTCGGTGTGGGCGGCGAGGACAGGAACGAGATCGCCATGTGCGGGGTGGACCCGGCCACCCGTGGCCGGCGCACGGACGAGTGTCTGACCGTGCTCGCCGGACTCGCCGGCGGCAACTCGTTCTCCTTCGACGGCGAGTTTTTCTCCTTCGAGGGGGCCCGTATCGTGCCGGCGCCCGATCCGGCCATTCCCGTGCTGATTGGCGGCCGCGTGGACGCCTCCCTCGAACGCGCCGCCCGCTTCGGCGACGGCTGGCTTGCCGTCTGGGTCTCACCCGAGCGGTTCGCCCGGGCCACGGCCACGGTGGAAGCGCGCGCCGCCGAGCTCGACCGGACGAAGCCGGCCCTGCACGGGCTGCAGCTCTGGGCCGGCATCGATCGCGACCGGGACCGCGCCCGGGCACGACTGGCGAAGGGCATGGAGAACTTCTACCACGTGCCCTTCGCGCGGTTCGAGAAGTACAGCCCCTACGGCACCGCGGCCGAGGTGGCGGATTTTCTCGCCCGCTACCGCGACGCCGGCTGCGAGCTCTTCAACATCATGCCCATCGCCGAGGACGATGCCGCGGGTATCGACGCGGTGGCAGAGATCGCCGAGCGGCTCCGCTGAAGGAGCCTCGCGACGTCGGTATACTGCTTCGAAAAGCCATCCCCGGTAGTTTTCGTGGCCCACGCGCACAATCACGCTCACCCGCACGCACCGGCGCCGGACAACGAGCGCCTGCTCGGCCGCGCGTTCCTGCTGATCGGCAGCTTCATGCTGGTGGAGGTGGTCGGCGGCTGGCTCGCAAACTCCCTGACCCTGCTGGCGGACGCCGGGCATATGTTCCTCGACGCCAGCGCGCTGGCTTTCTCCTGGTATGCCGTGCGCCTGACCCGGAGGCTGGTGGATGACAGGCTCACGTACGGCTATCACCGCTGGGAGGTGCTCGCGGCCTTCGTGAACGGGTTGACCCTGATGGGCATGGTGCTGTGGATTCTGATCGAGGCGTGGGGACGACTCTCAGAGCCTCAGGGGATGGTCCCGCTGCCGGCTCTCGCTGTCGCCACCCTGGGTCTGGTGGTGAACATCATCGCTTTCCGCTGGCTGCACGGTCACGAGGACAGCGCCGCGGTGAAGAGCGCGGCCCTGCACGTGCTCGGCGACCTGCTCGGCTCGGTGGCGGCCATGGCGGCGGCGTTCATCTACTGGACGACCGGCTGGGTGTACGCCGATCCCCTGCTCGCGGTAGTCATCGCCGCCATCCTCGGACGCGGCGCCTGGCGCGTGCTGAGCGACGCCACCCACATTCTGCTCGAGGGCGTGCCGGAAGGGGTCAATCTCGAGTCCATCGCTGCCACGATCACCGCTCGCGTGCCGGGGGTGAACGGCGTGCACCATCTGCACGCCTGGGCGCTGACCCCACAGAAACCCCTCCTCACCCTGCACGCCAGCGTCGACGAGCCGGCGGATCTGTCCCAGGTGATGAACCGGATCAAGCAGGTGCTGATCGACGAGTTCGGCATCGACCACTCGACGGTCCAGGTGGACCACGGTCAGTGTCCCGATCATAAGTAATGATCAAACCCAGGAATACCGGCGTGACCCGGGTCTGGAAGGCCACGGTCTACTCGCTGCAGGGCTTGAGCGCCGCGTGGAAGAACGAGTCCGCGTTCCGCCAGGAGTGCGTGATCGCCGTGATCCTGCTGCCCGTCTCGTTCTGGATCGCCGACTCCTGGGTGCAGGTCGCCGTCCTGATGGGCGTGTGCTTTCTGGTGCTGATCGTCGAGCTGCTCAACTCGGCGATCGAGGCGGTGGTGGATCGGGTGGGCCACGAGCATCACGATCTGGCCGGCCAGGCCAAGGACATGGGCTCGGCGGCCGTCATGCTGTCCCTGATCCTGGCCGTGGGCACGTGGTTCCTGATTGGCGCGCACAACCTGTTCTGAGGGCGCGCTTCAGCGGGCGGTCCGAGTGCTCACCATGACCTGGCCGCCGGGCCTACCGAAGTACAGACGCAGGCCGTCGGCGGACAGTGTCGCCCGTTGATCGTCGACCGCGCTGTTGACCGCCGGACCGAGGTTGCGAGGTCGGGTCCACAACCCGCCCGGCAGCACCCCGTAGGAGACATACACGTCCTGCCCCCCGAACGCAGCCGTGTCCGTGGCACCCCAGCTCATGCGGTTCGAGCTGAACACCATCTCCAGAATGCCGTGTTCGTTCTGACGAACGTTGGGCATGATCTCGTTGTCCGTCGTGTTCACGCCCCAGACCTTGTGGCCGGGACCGAAGCTGCCATCGTCGCTCATGCGGCTCACGTAGATATCCGAATCGCTGCCGTCCCCCGAGCTGGAGTAGAACAGATACGTGCCGAAGCGGGTCTCCACCAGAGAAGGACTGCGTTCCCCGGTGACGAAGTTGGGACCGTCCGGCGCGCAGCCCAGATTGCGCGGCTCGCTCCAGGCCCCGGACGGAGACTGACGGCTGAAGTAGATGTCCCCCGAGCCGCAGGCAATCTGGCCCGGAAGCTCCGGCTGGCGTTCGGATACGAACAGCAGCGAACGACCGTACACGGGCGTCGGGCAGAAATCCGAAGCGGTCGAATTGACCGGCGCCGCGACATTGACGGGCGTGCGCCACTCGTCTGTCAGGCTCTCACGATCCGTCACCCAGATATCCAGCATGCCCTGCCCACCCGGGCGGCCGGAGGCGAACATCAGGCTCAAGCCGTCCTCGGTTTCGATCGGGCAGCCGCCGCCTCCGCTGTCGTTCACCACGCTGACCGGCACCGCGTCCTGCCAGGGTCCAAAAAAACCATCCGCCTGGACCGGTGGTGCGATTCCAGCAACCGCCAGCGCGGTGCCGGCAACCACGGCCAGTCCGATCCTGTGCATCTTCTTCCTATCGTTGTTTCCCATCTGTGCTCTCCCTCAGGTTCAATGGCTCGGCCCCCATGCGGAGGCCGGATCCGGCCGACTTGCGTCGATCCATGGATGACCGCACCCTAGGAAGACGGCCGACGGGGGGAGTGAAGCTGGCTTGAAGTTTTCGTGAAGTTTCACAAACTCACGGAAAATCAGTCAGTTGGACGCGATGGCAGCAGACGGGACACAGGCCGACAGCCTCGGTGGTAACGCCACTCGGTTGCGGATCGGCGACCTGGAGGTACGCCCGGGTACCCGGCAGGTGTTTCGCGGCGGCCAGCTCATCCGTTTGCCCCGCCTCTCCTACCGGCTGCTGATGGCTCTGGCGGACGCAGCGCCCGATCTGCTCACCCAGGAGGAGCTGGTGGAGAAGGTCTGGCCGGGGCGGGTCGTCAGTCCGGAGACCGTTACCCAGCGGGTCCGGCTGCTGCGTCGGGCGCTCGGCGACGACGCGCGGGATTCCCGCTACGTGGGTCTGGTCCGCGGCGAGGGTTACCGCCTGCTGGCAGACGTCGGGCCCGCGGACGCCGACTCCCATCCACCGAAGCCCGGGTTTCCCGCCGGCAGCGTGTGGCTGCTGGCGGGTCTGTCCGTGGTGCTGGTCGGCGTCGTTGCCGTATTCCGGATCGACGATCGAACGGTGCTCGATGTCGAGCCGGAGCGGTTGTCCGTGGCCGTGCTCAGGTTCGACAACCAGACCGGCAACCCCGATCTCGACTATCTGAGCGACGGGCTGAGCCGAGAGCTTTCCGATCTGCTCGGCGTGCTGCCGGGACTTCGCGTTGCCGCCGCCTCCTCCACGTTCGCCCTGAAAGACACCCAGCTCGACGACCAGGAGATCGCCCGTCGCCTGGGCGTCCGGCACCTGATTCGCGGGGCGCTCGACATGAACCAGGACCGGCTGGCGGTGACCGTGTGGATCCGGGATCCGTGGCACCGCAGTTCCCCCTCGAACCTGACCTTTGAACGACCACGCAACGAGCTCCCCGCGCTCCAGCAGGAGATCGCGACACAGATCGTGCAGGTGCTGTCGCCCGGGTCGGATGCTGCCGTGCCGCTCAGAGCGGCCAGCCTCGATCCGTCAGCGCACGACCTGCTGCTGCTCGGACGTCATCTGGAGCTGCAGATGCACGATCAGGTGGTCGTGGATGAGAACCTGCTGAGCCAGGTGATCGACGTCTATCGGCGGGCCGTGGTAGCGGATCCCGCCTCGGCCGCCGCGCAGAGCCGGATGGCCGGCGTCCTGCTCTTCCGCGGCGACAGCGAGGCGGCGGAGCCGTTCATTCAGCAGGCGCTCGCCCTGGATCCGGATTCCGCGGAGGTTCAGTACACCCTGGGATTGCTGCGCTGGCGGCGCGGCGATTCCGACGGCGGCGAGGCGTTCTCCCGCGCGGTGGCGCTCAATCCCAACGACGCCGACGCACTTGCCGAGCTCGCGAAGTGGGAGTGGCACCAGGCACGCGCGGACCTGGCCCGGAGTCTGTTCGAGCGGGCACTGACGCTGGACAGGATGTCGCTCAAGCGCTACGCGGATCTGGGCAATTTCTATGGCCTCTGTCGCATGCCGGCCGAAGCCATCGACATCGCCAACCGGGTGCTGCAGCGGTTTCCGGACCCCGCCGGATTGCAGGTTGCGGCGAGAATCTTCGAGGTCGCCGGCAGGCTCGACCTGGCCATCGCCTGGGCGACCGAAGCCGAGCTGATGGCCCCTGAGCGTCAGGAGGCGGCCTGGCAGGTCGCCGAGCTCTACGCGCGGATCGGCGACCTTCAGGCGGCCGCTCGCCACGAACCCGTGCCGGGTGCCGCGCAACTGTTCTTCGGGCGTCGCTACGACGCGCTGCTGGAGCTTGCGACCGATCGGCTGATCGACGATCCGGGTGACGTGAAGCTCTACTATCTGCTCGGTTTCGCCTACGACGCAATCGGGCGTCCCGCCAACGCGGTGCGCCTGCTGACCATCGCCGGCTTGCCTGACGCCGTGTACACGGACGCCCGCAGAGCCGATGCGATCGAGGCGCTGGTGACCCTGGCCGACGCCCATGCGCAGATCGGCGAGCTCGACAAGGCGCGGGAATACGCCGGCTGGATAAAATCGTTCATGCAGCGGCATCTGGACGTCGGTGTGCAGGTCGACTGGTGGCCGTACCTCTATCAGGCCTGCGCGCTGGAAATTCTCGGGGAGCGGGACGCCGCCCTCGAGCGGCTGAGCGGCGTTGCCGGCGGGAGTGGACTGCCCTGGTATCCGCCGCTCAGAGACCTGGGTTGCTTCCGGCGTCTGGAGGATGTTCCCGAGTACCAGCGCGTCGTCGGCAAGGTCGAGGAACGGATGAGCGATCTGCGCAGCCGTCTGCCGGCAGCGCTTGCCGGTCTGGTTGCCCGATCAGAACGTCCGGGATAGGCCGAGCGTCACGGTGTACTTCATGATGTGCACCTGATCGGCGTGCACCATGGTCATGCCCGACACCGAGAACCGGTTCCGCTCGCTCACCTGCCAATCCAGGCCGAGTCCCAGATTCACATAGTTGTGCCGCACCATGCGATCGTGCTGGTACCACCACTCGTCATCCCGCGGCGGGGGAAAATCGTCCGGAAAATCCCGTCCGTTGCCTTCCTTGATGAGCGCGAAGCCACGGACGTCCAGGGCCGGATTGAGGAAGTAGCCCACTTCCGCTCCGATCCGCCAGTGGCTGATGTTGGTGCCCAGCGTTTCCTCGACGAACTCGTACCCGGGCGCGAACGTGAGGTAGAAGTCCGAGAACGGTGGAAACCAGGTGATCGTGGTGCCGATCCCGAAACGCCGGAGGTTCTGACCCACGGCCGATTGGGCAAAGAACGTGTAGTCCTCGACGGGTTGACCATAGTAGGCGAACGGCGCGATCAGCCAGAAGGGGGTATCCAGCGCTGCGAACTGCACGGCGATGTGCAGATCCTGAAAACTGCTGTGGTATCCGCCCGTGTCGATGAACTTCGAGTCGACGGGCGGGTCGATTGCAGCGGGATCGTGCGGCGCACGGCCCTGATATCGTTTCCTGATCCAGGGAAGGCTGGCCGACAGGGTCCAGCGCTGCCCCAGCCGGAGCTCGAGCTCCAGGTCGATCGAGTCGGTGTCCGTGGTACCGATATCCAGGTCGCCCGTAGTCGCCTGGAACCCATCGGTGTGGATGTGCTGGAACTCGATGGCGATCCGGCCACGCGATTCGGCGGCGCCGGCCTGCGGCAAGGTTGAGAGGCAGCCGACCAGCAAGACCGCGCATGCAGGTAGACGGGGTCCCACGGCAGCGACAGGAGCGTCAGGCGGTGGGTTGGACGAGTGTGCGATGAATGGCCTTCAGGAAGCGTTTGATGTTGTCGTCCACGTTCGGTGCATAGGGATTGACGGCCCGCGCCGCATCCAGCTCACCGGCAGAAGCGACCGGAAGCTCGGCAACCCGCGC
>JASFLG010000184.1:0-7753 GCA_050118205.1 Pseudomonadales bacterium | reverse complement strand
TCATCGCCAATGTGGCGCCACGGCTGCAGCCCGGCCATGTCATGCGTCTGTTCCTGGACGGCTCGGTCGTCCAGGAAGGGGCCCAGACCACGTTCAACCTGGCGAACGTGGACCGCGGCACGCACACCGTGAAGCTCGACATCACCGACGACAAGGGTGACGTGCTGATCGGCTCCAAGCCCTCGACCTTCCACCTGCTGCGCTACCACATTCCCCCAATCAAACCGCAGTAGTTCTGACCGGCTCGCGAAACGCACCATATTGGTGCATACTGCGCTTCAGCGCACAGCAACGACCCGTGTTCCCTGAGTGGGGCATCGCTGGGGCCTTCGTCCGAACCCTAGCGACGCTGTGTTCACACGAGTAAGTGAGCGTTCACTCCACGCAGAGCAACCAGATCACCGATACGGTGCAGAATTGGACCGTATCTTGCAGTCTTCTGCGGCGGGATGAGGCGGGATGCACGTCGGGAAGGCGCAATTGAGTATTCGCAGACCAGAACAGGCTGACGTCATCGACATGCTGCTCACCGCCGTCGTGGTGGTGGATGAGGAGCTGGAGATCAGCTACATGAACCCGGCGGCCGAGTCGCTGTTCGGGACCAGTGCCGCGCGCGCCGAAGGACATACCATCGACCATCTCGTCTATGACGACGGCGGCAACGTGTTCGGTATTCTCGGGGAGATCTACGAATCCGGCCTGACCCTCACCCGGCGGGCTGCCGAGTTCAGGACCCGCCAGGGTCAGGAGGTGATCGCCGACCTCACCATCTCGCTCGACCCGGTCATGGAGTATCTGGTCATCGAATTGCAGCCGATCAGCCGCCTGGTACGGATCAACCGGGATGACCGGGCGCGCTCCTCATTCAAGACCACCCGCGAGCTCATCCGCGGCCTGGCACACGAGGTGAAGAACCCGCTGGGTGGTCTGCGCGGGGCTGCTCAGCTCCTCGAGCGGGAGCTCACCAACCCGGAGCACAAGGAGTACACGCAGATCATCATCCAGGAGGCGGACCGGTTGACCGATCTGGTGGACCGGCTGCTCGGCCCGAACCGGGAGCCGCGCACTGGCAGCTTCAACATCCACCGCATTCTCGAGCACGTGATCCGCCTGGTGGAAGCAGAGTTTCCGCACCTGCTCAACTTCGTCCGGGACTACGATCCGAGCCTTCCCGAGCTCTTCGGCGACGAGGACCAGATCATTCAGGCGTTTCTGAACGTGGTGCGCAATGCGGCACAAAGCCTGGCGGATGCACCGAACACCCCGGCACCGACGATCACCCTGAGGACCCGGGTGGTCCGCACGTTTACGATTGCCGGCGTCAAGCATCGCATGGTGGCGAACATCGAGATCATCGACAACGGCCCGGGGATCGAGGAGAGCATGATCGACGAGATCTTCTACCCCATGATCACCACCCGGGCGGACGGCAGCGGCCTGGGACTCGCCATCACTCAGGCCGTGATCGGGCAGCACGGCGGGGTGATCGAGTGCGACAGCCATCCCGGTCGAACGCGCTTTTCCGTCTTTCTGCCGCTCGAGGCCGATGACGCTGACCACACCGGCGAGGAGGCCGGCAGCGCGCACGCACCACTGGCGGGGTCGTTACCCGCATGAGCAATCGCGTCTGGGTAGTCGACGACGACAGGTCCATCCGCTGGGTGCTGGAAAAAGCCATGACCCAGGCCGGGATTCCCATCTCGGCCTTCGCCTCGGCCGATCACGCCATGCATCACCTGCACGACGAGCGCCCGAGCGCGGTGATCACCGACGTGCGCATGCCTGGCACGGACGGGCTCGATTTCATCGAGCACATCCACGAGGCCTATCCCGATCTGCCGGTGATCATCATGACCGCGCACTCGGACCTGGACAGCGCCATCAACGCCTACCAGAGCGGAGCGTTCGAGTACCTGCCGAAACCCTTCGACGTCGACGAGGCGCTGGCCATCGTCAGGCGCGCCATAGCCGCAGCCGCGGAGCAGCCCGTTGCGGGTGACCACGGGGTGGACGCCAGGGCGACGCAGCAGGAGATCATCGGCCAGGCGCCGGCCATGCAGGAGGTGTTCCGGGCCATTGGCCGGCTTGCCAACTCCAACGTCACGGTGCTGATCCGCGGCGCCTCCGGATCCGGGAAGGAGCTGGTAGCCCAGGCCCTGCACCGGCACAGCCCGCGTGCCCAGGGCACGTTCGTGGCGCTGAACATGGCGGCCATTCCGCGCGAGCTGGTCGAGTCCGAGCTGTTCGGCCACGAGAAGGGTGCCTTCACGGGAGCGAACAACAGGCGGGTCGGCCGATTCGAGCAGGCGGACGGCGGCACCCTGTTCCTCGACGAGATCGGCGACATGCCCCAGGACACGCAGACGCGCCTGCTCAGGGTGCTGGCGGACGGCGAGTTCTATCGGGTCGGCGGCCACTCGCCGATCAAGGTGGACGTACGCATCATCGCCGCGACCCACCAGAACCTGGAGGACCGGGTTCGGGATGGCAGCTTCCGGGAAGACCTGTTCCACCGGCTGAACGTGATCAGCGTGCACGTGCCGACCCTCGCCGAACGGCGCACCGACATTCCTTTGCTGGCGCGCTACTTCCTCGACCGCGCCGCGAAGGAGCTTGGCGAGGAGGCCAAGGTGCTGCGGCCGGAGACGATCGAATACCTTGCCTCCCTGCCCTGGCCGGGCAACGTCCGTCAGCTCGAGAACACCTGCCGCTGGCTCACCGTGATGGCATCCGGTCGGGAGATCCATCTGAGCGACCTGCCGCCCGAGCTGAAGCGAGAGGAGGAGGCGGAGGAGCCCCGTGGCATCCGCTGGGAGAAGGCACTGGAGCGCTGGGCCGACCAGGCGGCGAGCGAGCACCCGGAGATCCCGCTGCTGGACGTGGCGACGCCGAAATACGAAGAGATCATGATCCGGGTGGCCCTCAAGCACACCGGCGGGCGACGTCAGGATGCGGCCCGGCTGCTCGGCTGGGGCCGCAATACGCTCACCCGCAAGATTTCGGAGCTGAAGCTGACGGATCTATGATCGGCAATCCCGCGGCCGGGGATCGCCATGCCCGTTCACATCGTTCTGTATCAGCCCGAGATCCCGCCGAACACGGGCAACGTGATGCGTCTCGCCGCCAACACGGGGGCCACCCTTCATCTGATCCAGCCGCTCGGTTTTGCGCTCGACGACGCCCGCATGCGCCGGGCTGGACTCGATTACCGCGAATGGGCCGACGTGCACGTGCACGAGGACCTGCCATCCTGCCTCGAGGCGACGGGCGGCGGGCGCGTCTGGGCGCTGAGCACGCGCGGCCGGCGCTCGTATGCCCAGGTGCGTTTCCAGACCGGCGACGTGCTGCTGTTCGGGCCGGAGACCCGCGGCCTGCCGGCGGCCGTCCTGGATGGGCTCGACCCCGCCCGGGTGCTCAGGGTGCCCATGCAACCGGGCTCCCGATCGCTGAATCTCTCCAACACCGTGGCGGTGGTGGTGTTCGAGGCCTGGCGGCAGCTCGACTTCGTCGGCAGTCAGTGAGTGGTGGGTGACGCCCCGGGTCCGTTCGAGTGACGCATGGCTTCCTCGTATGCCGCTTCGAAATTGATCGGCACGAGCTGCAGGGGCGGAAAGCCACCGCGCACCGCGAACGAGTCCACCGCTTCGCGGACGTACGGGAACAGCGTTCCCGGGCAGAAGGTGCCGAGCATCCGGTGCAGTATCTCGTCCGGGAACCCTTCCAGACGGAACAGGCCAGCCTGCTGAACCTCGATGATGAAGGCCGTCTTCTCGCCGAGCTTGGCGGTCACGGTGACGGTGAGCACCACCTCGAAAAGGTCCGTGCCGGCACGCTGGGAACGGGTATTGATCTGCAGGTCGATGTCCGGCTGCCAGGGCTCCTGAAACAGCGCCGGCGTGTTCGGCGACTCGAAGGATCCATCCTTGAGATACATCCGCTCCAGGCGGATCTGTCCGCTCGTCGGGTTCGCCGCTTCGTCCCCGGTCGCCTCGCTCACGACTTCACCAGCGGCAGATTCTGATTTCGCCATTCGGCGACGCCGCCGGTGAGCCGGCTGACGTTCGCAAAGCCGTGCTTGCGCAGGATCGTGCCCGCGGCCCCCGAGTGCTGACCCATCTTGCAGGCGATCACCACCGGACGTTCCTTGTACTTTTCCAGCTCCTTGAGCCGTGACTCCAGCGCCGAGTAGGGCACGTTCACGGCATCCACGATATGTCCGGAATCGAACTCCTTCTTGTCACGCAGATCCAGCACCAGCGCGTCTTCACGGTTGACCATGTCCACCAGCTGCTGCGCGGAGACGGACTGACCGCCGCGCTTGGTCTCGTTGCGGATAAAAAGGGCAAGCAGCAGAACGAAGGTCCCGATCAGGAACGGGTGGTTGCCGATGAAGATGAACAGCTTATCCATGACGGCTCGGGCCCAGAAAGACGCGCGATTATACACGCCAGGGCGCCGCGCAGCCGGCGCTTACAAACCCCCGACCGGCGACCGCAGGCCTTCACGTCACCCGTTTTGCCTTTCTGCTAAACTGCGCCCCCTTCTCGAGACAGGCTGGGAAGTCCCTTGAAGAAAACCACCGTCCTCGTCGTTCTGGATGGATTCGGTTACAGCGAAGCCACCGAAGGCAACGCCATCGCTGCCGCCCACACCCCGAACTGGGACCGCTACTGGAAGGAAGCGCCCCACACCCTGATCTCCGGCTCCGGCACGGACGTCGGGCTGCCGGCCGCGCAGATGGGCAACTCCGAGGTGGGGCACATGAACCTGGGCGCCGGCCGGGTGGTGTATCAGGACCTGACCCGCATCAACCGCGCGATCGAGCAGGGCGAGTTCGCACGCAATCGGGCCATCAACCGCTGCTTCGACAGGGTCGAGAAGTCCGGCGGCACGCTGCACGTGATGGGCCTTCTCTCCCCCGGAGGCGTGCACAGCCACGAGGACCAGATATTCGCGCTGCTGCGCATCGCCGCGGAGCGCGGTCTGACCCGCATCATGCTGCATGCCTTTCTGGACGGTCGCGACACGCCGCCTCGCAGCGCCCACGACTCTCTCGCCCGGGCTGAGGCATTGTTCGACGAGCTCGGGGTCGGCCGGGTGGCCTCCATCTGCGGCCGCTACTTCGCCATGGACCGGGACCGCCGCTGGGACAGGGTGCGTCGCGCCTACAATCTGCTGGTGCGCGGCGAAGCGCCGTTTCACGCCAGCTCGGCCACCCAGGCCCTGCGTGACGCCTACGAACGCGACGAGAGCGACGAGTTCGTGCAGCCGACGGCGATTCACGAAGCCTCCGATCTGCCCGCACGCATGGTCGACGGCGACGCGGTGATCTTCATGAACTTCCGCGCCGATCGGGCCCGCCAGCTCACCCGGGCGATCCTCGACGAGTCCTTCGACGGCTTCGAGCGGCGCACGGTGGTCAAGCTCACCGATTTCGTGATGCTCACCCGCTACGCGGACGACATCCACACCTCCTGCGCCTTCGAACCGGCGGTGCTGACCAACACGCTCGGCGAGTACATCGCCTCCCTGGGCAAGACCCAGCTCCGTATTGCCGAGACGGAGAAGTACGCGCACGTCACCTTTTTCTTTTCCGGTGGCAGGGAGGATCCGTTCCCCGGCGAGAAGCGCCTGCTGATCCCATCGCCCCAGGTTGCCACCTACGACCTGCAGCCGGAGATGAGTGCCGCAAAGGTCACGGACCAGCTCGTCGCCGCCATCGAGCGGCGCGAGTTCGATCTGATCATCTGCAACTACGCCAACGGCGACATGGTGGGTCACACGGGCAAATTCGACGCGGCGGTCAAGGCGGTGGAGACACTCGATACCTGTCTCGGCCGGGTCGAGGCGGCCCTCGCCGCCACCGGCGGACAGATGCTGATCACGGCCGATCACGGCAACGTGGAGCAGATGTTCGATGCGCAGACGAACCAGGCACACACCGCGCACACCAGTGAGCCCGTGCCGCTCGTCTACCTGGGCCCGAAGACCGTGCAGCTCACCGACGGCGGCACCCTCTCGGACGTGGCACCGACCCTGCTCACCCTGATGCACCTGGACATTCCCGGTGAGATGACCGGAAAATCCCTGGCCAAAGTCACGGCCCTCGAGAGCGCTTGAACCGCCGCAGAACCTGGCTCCCAACGCTGCTGCTTGCCGCCGTCGCGCTCGGCGGCGCGCCTGCCCCGCCCCTCCTCGCTGCCCAGCCCGAAGATCCCGAGCAGACCCGTAGGGCGCTCGACAAGGTGGTCGAACGCCTCAACGCCCTGGATCAGTGGATGGGCGACGCCGAGAAGCAACGGGTGCGCTGGCAGCGCGAGGTGCAGCAGAAGGACAAGGAAGTGGCCAGCGTAGCGAGGACCGTGGAAGCGGCAACCCGCGCGGTTGAGGCCGTCGAGGCCGAGCTGGCCAAGCTGTCCGCCGAGCAGAAGGCCCTGGAGGCCAGGCGGAAGGCTCAGGCGACGCGGATCGGCGAGCATCTTGCGGCGAGCTACCGGATGTCCGGCCAGGACTTTCTGAAGCTGCTGCTCAATCAGGAATCTCCCGACACCATCGAGCGCATCGCGCGCTATCACCGGTATTTCACCCGTGCCCGCCTGGACGCGCTGAAGGCCTACCGAACCACTCTGGACGAGCTGGCAGACAACCGCTTCCAGCTGGAAACGCGCCGGGACGAGGAAGAGGCACGTCGCCAGGAACTCGAGGCGCGTGAACGGGACCTGGTGCGCGAGCGCACCTCCCGCAAGGCGCTCATCGCCGAGCTCGATCAGGAGATCGAAAGCAAGACCGACGAGCGCAAGCGACTGGAGGCGGACCGCAAGCGTCTGGAGCAGCTGTTCGCGGAGCTGACCCGGCGCGCGACGGAGCTCGACGGCTCGGCATTCGTGGCCCGCAAGGGCACCCTGCCCTGGCCGCTCACCGGCCGGGTCACCAACGCCTTCGGCCAGCCGCGCGCCGACGGTCGTCTGACCTGGCACGGCATGCTGATCGCGGCCGACGAGGGCACCGCGGTGCGCGCCGTATTCCGCGGCCGGGTGGTCTTCGCCAACTGGCTGCGCGGCTTCGGTCTGCTCACCATCGTCGATCACGGCGGCGGCTTCATGACCCTGTACGGCCATGCCGACGTGCTGCTGAAGACCGTGGGCGACTGGACCGAGGGCGGCGAGGTGATCGCCCGGGCCGGCAAGAGCGGCGGACAGCAGATCAGCGGCCTTTACTTTGAAGTACGTCAAAAAGGCGTGGCCCGGGATCCGATAGCATGGCTGCAAAGGCGCTGAGCCTTCAATAAACTCTCACCCATGCAGCTGCGGCCACTCACACTGATCGGCATCATCCTCTCGATGGTGAGCGGGATTTCGCTCGGCATCAGCGGATACCACGTCTGGCTCGACTATCAGGACGAAAGCCCGGAGGCCCAGGCCTTCGACGAGGTGCTCAACCAGGTGCACGCCAGCTACGTGGACGAGGTGGACCGCCGCGAGCTCGTCTCCAGCGCCCTGCGCGGCATGCTCGGCGGCCTGGACGACCATTCCAACTATCTGGACGAGCGGGACTACGAGAATCTGCAGGCGGAGACCGACGGTCACTTCGGCGGCATCGGCATCGAGCTCGGCCTGGTGGAAGACTACTTCACGGTGATCTCACCCCTGGACGACACCCCGGCGAGCCGCGCCGGTCTGAAACCCGGCGACCGGATCATTGCGCTCGACGGCGAGCCGCTGGCCGGGCGCAAGCTCATCGAGGTGATCGACGA
>JASFLG010000183.1:0-7780 GCA_050118205.1 Pseudomonadales bacterium | reverse complement strand
CGTGCGCCATCGAGCTCACCACCGCGGATCAGCATCTGACAGAAGCGCGCGTAGTCGCGCATGCTGGCGGTGAGCCCGCCGCCGCCGGCGTAGAGCGTGGCCGGCTGCAGAAAGCGGCTGCCCTCCGCCGGGTCCTGAAGCTTGAGCCCCCCGGTGCGCGAGGCCACGTCCGCCGGGCTCGGCACCCGGCCGACACCCGCGAGATTGCCGCCGGTCGGCGGCGCGTAGCAGGCGGCGAAGCGGTCGTGATTCTCCTTAGCCACGTGAAAGCCCGCGTCGCGCATATCCAGCGGGTCGAACAGACGCTGCTGGAAGAATTCGGCCAGGCTCATACCGGACCACACCTCCACCAGCCGGCCGAGCACATCGATGGAGGCGCTGTAGTTCCACTCGCTGCCCGGCTGGCAGATGAGCGGAATCTCAGCAAGCCTCCGCACCTGCTCCTCGAGGGAGCCCGGACCGCCCGGAAAGTCCATCTTCGCCTCCCGGTAGGCCGCGTCCACCACGTTCGCCTGCATGAATCCGTAGGTGAGCCCGGAGGTGTGGGTCATCAGGTGGTGCACGGTCATCGGCGTCTGCACCGCCACGGTGCTGGTAAGTGGCGCATCGCCCCCCGCCCAGACCCGGGTGGCGGCGAACTCGGGCAGGTACTTCGCCACCGGATCGTCGAGCTGAAAGCACCCTTCCTCGTAGAGCATCATGGCCGCCACAGTGGTCACCGGCTTGGTCATGGAGTAGATGCGCACGATGGTGTCCCGCTCGAAGGACTTACCCGCCGCCACGTCCGCGAGCCCGCGCGCCTCGAAGTAGGGGATCCCACCGCGACGACCGACGAGCACGCTGGCCCCGGCCACCCGCTCACCGCTGATCTGAGCCTCCAGCCAGGCGCTCACGCGCTCGAGACGCGCCGAAGAAAGCCCCACAGATTCCGGGCTGACGGTATCGATCATGAAGTGGCTCCCCTATAAACTCATGTGCTACATCGGGGAGACGTTACACCATGAAGCTCTATGATCTGAAGCCGGCGCCGAACCCGCGCCGGGTGCGCATCTTCGCGGCGGAGAAAGGTATCGACCTGGACCTGGTGGAGGTGGATATCGGCGCCGGCGAGCACAAGTCACCCGATTTCCTGAAGAAGCATCCGAGCGGCAAGATTCCGGTGCTGGAAACGGACGACGGGCAGTTCATTGCAGAGAGCGTCGCCATCTGCCGCTACCTGGAGGCGCTGCACCCGGAGCCCAATCTGTTCGGGGCGACCCCATACGAACTTGGTCGGATCGAGATGTTCAACCGCATTCTGGAGCTCGAGCTGTGGTCACAGATCGGTATCAGCTGGGTGAACGGTCCGGTGGTCGCGCAGATGGCCCCGGGACGATTCAAGCAGAATCCGGCTGCGAAAGAGGCGAGCGACAAGGCTGTGCACGCATTCTACGCGCGTCTGGACAGGGAGCTGGGCGAGCGGCCCTACATGGCCGGCGAGCGCTTCACCATCGCCGACATCACGGGGCTCACCGCCGTCGACTTCGCCGCGAGCCGGGTCGAGCTGCCGCCGGCGGACGATCTGTCCAACCTGTGGGCGTGGCACGAGCGCGTCTCCGCACGGCCGAGCAGCACCGCCTGACTCAGCCCATGAACCAGGCGATGACGCCAGCCGCCTGATCGAACACCCAGGCTTTGGTCTCTCGCCACCAGCCGGGGAGCCGCGACTCTTCCCACTGGTCGTTCGCCACGTCCAGCACGTAGGCCTGAATGTCGTCCGCGTCCGCTTCGTCCAGCACGTCGGCGAAGCCCACCATGCCGGTGCCCTGCAGAATGCCGTCCAGAACGATGCGCCTGAACACCGCGTGCTTCGCCGCCGGCAGCCGGCGCAGATCCGGCACCACGGCGCTGCTCATGAGCGCCCCGCCGTGGCAGCGGCCACAGTGTTCGGCGTAGAGCGCTTCGCCATGCTCGATCATCTCCGGGGTGCCGATACGCGGTGGCGGCTGGGTCAGCGGTGGTCTCGGGGTGGGCGCTGGTAAAGTGGCGTCTCCATCCAGCTTGAACACCAGCAGCCGTCCCGTCTGCCCCGTGATCGTGTCCGGCAGGTCGAATGTGAGCGGCGCCGCCCCGCCCCAGCCGGCCAGCACGGCCACGTACTGCTCGCCGTCCTGGGCCCAGGTGACCGGCGGCGCGATCACGCCGTTGCCGGTGGGCGCCTCCCAGAGCTGCTCGCCGGTATCGGCGCGGTAGGCCACCAGACGACCGTCGCCGGTGCCCTGAAAGACCAGATTTGCGGCGGTGGTGAGCACCCCCCCGTTCCACATGCTCGAGTGGGGCACGCGCCACACCTCGCGACCCGCCACCGGATCCCAGGCCGTGAGGTGACCTGTGAGCAGGCGTTTCGCCACACCGCGCATGAGCGCCTCGCCCATGGGTGGTGCCAGCGTCGCCTGACCCTGACCCAGGTTCCAGTGACCGCCGGGCACATACTTGAAGTGCTTGGCGGTGCTGTACTGCGCCTGATTGTCCATCGCCGGGATGTACACGAGCCCGGTCTCGGCGTTGAAGGCCATGGGATGCCAGTTGTGGCCCCCGAACGGCGCCGGCTTGGTGATGCGCGCCTCGGTGCGGTGATCCGCCACTTCGGTCTCCACCGGCCGGCCGGACTCGATGTCCACATGATCGGCCCAGGTGGTCTCCACGTACTTCTCCGCGGAGAGCAGCTCGCCCGTCTCGCGGTCGAGCACATAGAAGAAGCCGTTCTTCGGCGCCTGCATGAGCACCCGGCGGGTTACCCCGCCGATCACGATGTCCGCGAGAATCATGTGCTGCGTGGCGGTGTAGTCCCAGGAGTCCCCGGGGGTCGTCTGGTAGTGCCACACGTACTCCCCCGTCTCGGGTCTGAGCGCGACGACGGATGAAAGAAACAGGTTGTCGCCGCCGCCGGGGCTGCGCACGTGACGGTTCCAGGGGGCACCGTTGCCCACCCCGATGTAGAGCAGATCGAGGTCCGGGTCGTAGGCCATGGAATCCCATACCGTGCCGCCGCCGCCCACCTCCCACCAGAGATCGCCGCTCCAGGTGCGCGCCGCCATGGCGAGCGCCGGATTCTCGAACGGCAGGTCCGGATTGCCGGGGACCGTGTAGAAGCGCCAGTCGAGCGCACCGGTCCCGGCGTCATAGGCGCTGACATAGCCACGCACCCCGTACTCGGCGCCGCCGTTGCCGATCAGCACCCGACCCTTCACCACCCGCGGCGCGCCCGTGATCGTGTACGGCAGGGTCGGGTCGATGGTGAGCGTCTCCCAGACCACATGGCCATCGTCCCGGTCGAGTGCCACAAGCCGGCCATCCAGAGTGCCGACATAGACGTTGTTACCCCAGGCCGCGAGCCCCCGGTTCACCACGTCGCAACAGGCGTTCACCCCCCAGGCGCGCGGCACCTGGGGATCGTAACTCCAGAGCAGCTCGCCCGTTCGGGCATCGAACGCATACACCCGGCTCCAGGTGCTGGTGATGTAGAGCACACCGTCGATCACCAGGGGCGTCGCCTCGAGACCGCGATGCGTGCCGAGATCGAACGACCAGGCGAGACCCAGCCGGTGAACGTTGGATGCATCGATCAGGGTGAGCGGGCTTTCCCGGGTCTCCGCATAGGTGAAGCCGTAGGTGAGCCAGGCATCGGTCCGGTGGCCGGCGCCGAGCAGTCGGCTCGCGTCCACAGGTTCCGCCGCGGCCGGCGCGGCGCAGAGGCAGACCAGCACACCGATTGCGGCGAGGTGTGCGATCAGCGTCGTCTTCAGCATGGCGCGCACCATACCGCCACCCCCCGATCATCGCCAGACCGGCAATCATCGATCGAACAGCACGAACCCCAGAACAGAACAGCCCGCCGGAGGCGGGCTGTGTTTCGATGAGGGTCCGGCCCAGCCGGCACCCGGCGCTCCGGTCAGGGGGACAGATCCTGACAGGTCAGCCCACGGTCGGCGGCGGAAACGGCGACGTCCGCTTCGCACGCCGCAAGCTGCTCGGGGGTGATGCTCATGTAGCGGCTGGTACCCAGACACACATCGGTGCTCGGATCACACGTGTCCACCATCGCGCAGGAGGGCGCACCGTCGGCGCTGGACATGGCCGCGGACGACAGCGTCGTCTTGTAAGGCGACGGGCCGTTCGGATCGCTGAAGATCTGCCACGCATCGTAATTCGAGATGTTGTTGGCCGGGGATTCCACGTTCACGAAGCAGGAAGCCACCCGGTCCCGGGCGCCCTGGCCGCGGAAATTGGCGAGCTCTTCCCGGCTCCAGCACGGGCACTCCGGAGAGGTCTCGGGCTGCTGCAGGCAGGGCATGTCCGGATCACCCGGGCCGCGCCGCGCTTCGTAGCGGGCGAGGATCCACTGCGAGCTCCTGGAGCAGTTCTCGAACGGGTTGTCGAGCGTGTAGTCCGGCGTGCAGGTCTGCAGCTCGCAGAACGCCATGCACATCATGCGCAGTCCGGGCGTTGCGTCCTGCAGCTCGTCGCACACGCCCGAGTTGAGGTTCGAGTTGAGCAGCAGATCGAGCCGCGACGAGCGGCCGTGCCGTCTGTGCATCTGCTCGGGTTTTTCCGATTGGGCCACCAGATGGGACCGGTATCCCTGCCACTTCGAGGACCCGTCATCAGACCGGCCATGGGCGCTTGCCGTACCTGCCATCAAGAGGCCGACCAATACCAGTACGAGCGTTCTCATTTCTCTACCGCCTTCGTTACTGCCATCCTGGCGGTTGTTTCGCGCCCCGTCCGTCCGGCTTCGGGGCCATTTCCAGGCCATACGTCTCGTTTCGCCTGCGACGCGCCTCATAGCGAGCGCTTGAAACGTATTGTTCTACTCGCACGGGATTCGCACTGTGAATGGATTCACATGCTTACATCTGCCAAATGAAAGCCCCGAAATCCCTGGAGAATGCGGCTTCTGGCGATCCCAGCGCCGAATGGGATGATCGGTTAGTCAATTTTACGGACAGATTGGCGGTGAAACCCGGCTGCCGTTGTAGTATGAGCCGCGTCGCGAACCACCCGAGCAAGCCGCCATGAAGCGTCTGGGCCGATTCCTTCTCGTCGTTGCCGTCTTCGCCTGCGCTGGTGTGCTGATGGCGGCCTACCTGCACCCCCTGCCGGGCGAGGTACGCACACCTGCCGGCTTCGTGCGCAACAGTGCCGTTTACGTGCCGGCAGCGGACGGTACCCGGATCGCCGTGGACGTGTGGCTGCCGGCCGATCTCGAGCAAGGCGAGCGCATCCCCGCCCTGGTGGAAGGCAGCCGCTACTGGCGCGCCATGCGCACTACCCTGGCGGACCGGGTGATCGAGCTGTTCGGCGGTTCTGCGCCCACCGCCCACCCGGACGGCTACGCCGACTACTTCACCAGGCACGGCTATGCCTACGTGACCGTGGACGTGCGCGGCACCGGCGCCTCGTTCGGCGTGCACGTCGGCGAGTACTCACCGCAGGAGATGGCCGACTACGCGCCGATCCTGGACTGGATCGTGGCCCGGCCCTGGTCGAACGGGCGGGTGGGCTCCGTGGGCATCTCCTACTCGGGCACCACCGCCGAGCTCATGACCACCACCCGGCACCCGGCGCTCAAGGCGGCAGCCCCCCTCTACTCCGACTTCGACACCCAGTACCACCTGGCAACGCCCGGTGGCGTGTACCAGCCCGCGTTCGTCGAAGCCTGGTCCACTCTGGTGCTCGCCATGGATGCCAACGACACCTGCACGGTGATCCGTGCCGAGACCTATCTCGACTGCGTGTTCGGCAAGCTGTTCGTCGGCGGCGTGAAACCCGTGGACGGTCCGGAGGGCAGCGAGCTCCCGGCAGCCATCGCCGAGCACCACTCTCCCGACCCGGCGTCACTCGTGACGGGGCTCGAGTATCGGGACAGCGAGTGGGACGATGCCGGCTACTCGTCGCTCGACAACCAGCCCTACGCGCGCAAGGAAGAGATCGAAGCCAGCGGGGTGCCCATGTACGTGGTCGCCGGCTGGCTCGACGCGGCCACGGCGGCGGGCACGCTCGCCCGGTTCGCGAGCTTCTCCAATCGTCAGACCGTGGCCATCGCGCCCTTCAGCCACGGCGGCGGCCACGACACGGATCCCTTCCGACCGGTCGATGCCGATCCGGTCTGGTCGAGGAGCGAGCAGCTCAACCGTCTGGAAGCGTTCTTCGCGCCGTATCTCAAGGGCAGCGGCACACCACCACCGGCCGGGCTTTCCTACTACGTGATGGGCAGCGGACGCTGGCAGACCACGGACACCTGGCCGCCCACCGGATTTGCCGACCGCACGCTCTATCTGACCCCGGATGGTGCGCTCGCGGACGCGCCGGCGCTCGAGGACGTGCCGGTCCCGTACGCCGTGGACTTCGGCGCCGGCACCGCGCCGGAGACCCGCTGGATGACCCAGCTCGGCGGCGGCGACGTGGTGTACGACCAGCGCAACCAGGCCGCCGCGGACAATGTCACCTTCCTGAGCGCGCCCCTTGACGAATCCATGGAGCTCACCGGCACGGTGACCCTCAAGGTGGTGCTCACCAGCGATCAGCCCGACGGCGCGCTGCACGCCTACCTGGATGCGGTGGCGCCGGACGGGACGAGCTACTATCTCGCCGAAGGCGTGCTGCGCCTCGCGCAGCGCAAGGTGTCGACCGACACCCCGGTGTATCCGCACTTCGGGCCCTATCACAGCTTCATGGAGAAGGACGCGGCCCCCATGCCCATCGGCGAGCCGGCCCTGGTGGCCGTGGGCCTCTACCCCACCTCTGCGCTGATCCCGGCCGGGTACCGGCTGCGCCTCGGCATCGCCGGCGCCGACGCTACCTCGTTCGCCCGGGTGCCGGCGGACGGCCCGCCACCGAACTGGCTCATTCACGACGGCGGCGAAAACGCTTCAGAGCTGATCGTGCCGCTCAGGCCCTGGGGAGACTAGGCACCTCCGACCGGCGCGATGCGCGCTCGCAAATTCGCCACCGGGCCGTATAATTGCCGGCCCCGCCTCCCCGGCGGGTACGCGCCCGTAGCTCAGCTGGATAGAGTGTTGGCCTCCGGAGCCAAAGGTCGTGCGTTCGAATCGCACCGGGCGCGCCAGTCACCCTCCCCTCTCAACCGGCTCAGGCGTAGTCCGGCAGGTAAGCGGCTTCCATCTCCGCGCGGATCGACCGGGGAATCGGAATCGCCTTGCGGGCATCCAGATCGATGGCGATACCGACGGTATCGTGAATACCGAGCAGCTGCCCGGTGTCGCGCACGAACGACCAGCGCCGCGACTGCCGCGACTTGTCGGCGATCGCCACATCCGCGCCCAGGAAGATCACGGTGTCGCCGGCGCGCGGCCGCGCCAGCTCGATGTTGCGGGTCTCCATCATCGCCCAGCCGAAACGATGCCCCTCGTCGGTGCGCAGCACCGGCGGGCCGAACTGCTTGGGATCCCGCGACTCGGCCTCGCGGCGGAACATCAGGAACATCAGCTCCACATCGTCGCGCAGCACGCCGTCTGCATCGCAGTCCTCCGCCAGGATCTCGGCTTGCCGGCGGCCGGTCATGCCGAACTCGCTGGCCTCGGGGATCCGGGCGAGGAGGTCTGCCAGGCGGACGTCGGTTCGCGGCGGATCGAGCGACAGCGAACGCGGCCTGGCGTACTCCGGCAGCAGCACGCCGTATTGCTCGTTGGCCTGGCGCAGCGCCGCCGGCAGCTCCCGGGGCACCCGCGTGGTCCGGTCCGTCAGCTCGCTGGTGATGACGAACACCGCGGCGATCTCG
>JASFLG010000182.1:0-7786 GCA_050118205.1 Pseudomonadales bacterium | reverse complement strand
CATGGCCCGCAGCACGGCGGGATCGCGAACACCGCGGGCATGGATCTGCGCCACGACCATGTCCGCTCGAGCCTTATCGAAATCCATCATCAAGCCCTCTTTATCACGACCCTAACGCGCGTGGGACACAACGAAAATACGTAGGAATCCGGATCACCGGGTGAACCCGGACCGGCGTAAGGTTTGTCCGATGAGCCCGGAGGATGCCCGTGTGGACGATGCGCGCCGGTTGATGCTCGAGTTTGCCGAGGCAACCGGGCTGACCGGCAACGCGCCACCGCGCCGTTACCTGTGGACGGACGCCCACGCGGTCTGCAATTACCTGACCCTCGCCGATGCCCTGGGCGACGGCCAGTTTCACCGGCTGGCCGTGACGCTCGCCGGTCAGGTCCACAATGTCCTCGGCAGGCACCGGGAAGACGATGCCCGCTCGGGGTGGATCAGCGGTCTCGACGAAGCGGAAGGTCGGGCGCATCCCACCGCGGGTGGCTTGAGGATCGGCAAACCGCTCCCGGAGCGGCAGCGGGGCGCCCCGATCGATGAGCGCCTGGAGTGGGACCAGGACGGCCAGTACTACCACTACCTCACGAAGTGGATGCACGCGCTGCTGAAGCTGGCCCAGGCCACCGGTGAGGGACGCTATCTGGACTGGGCGGTGGAGCTCGCCGTCGTCGCGGAAGCCCGATTCCGGGCGCCGAGCGGACCGCCACGGCTGTTCTGGAAGATGAGCATCGATCTCGGCCGGCCGCTCGTGCCATCGTCGGGCCATCACGATCCCCTGGACGGTCTGGTCACCGCGCTGACGCTGCACGTCGCTGGCAATGCCGGCCAACGCGAGCGGCTGGAAGGGATCATCGAGCGCCTGGCGGGGCTCTGCGGGGGAGGTCGCTGGGCGACGGACGACCCGCTCGGGATCGGGGGGCTGCTCTTCGATGCGGGCCGGCTCGCGCAGCTTGCGCCGCGCAGCGGGAACGACGCTTATGCGGCGCTTCTGGGGGATCTGCTGAACGCCGCCCGGGTCGGCCTCGAGGTGTTCGCCGGCGCGGCCCCGCTGACGCGACCGGCGGAGCAGCGTCTGGCGTTCCGCGAGCTGGGTCTCGGTATCGGGTTGCACGGGGTCGAGCTGATGCATCGACTGTCGCTGCCTGCCGGTCAGACGGCGCTGCTCGATGCGCTCGACCGCTACGCCCCACTCGCTGAACGTATCGAGCGTTTCTGGCTGGAGCCGGACCGTCAGCACGCCCGCAGCTGGGAGGCGCACCGCGACATCAACAGCGTGATGCTGGCGACGAGCCTCGCGCCGGCGGCCTTCCTGACGGTCTGAGCACGGCCGGAGGCGGCCGCCGAGTGCGCGTCAGCCCCGGTGCACCACGTACACGAGGTAGGCGGCGTAGGCGCCAACGAGGAGCAGACCGTGGGCGCGGTGGATACACGTCTTCCGGCCGGCAGCGACCGCCAGCAGCACCAGCGTGGTGGCGAACACCACCGCAGCCAGATCGAAGTTGCTCAGCACGTTGAAGGGCAGCTCCGTGATCAGCGAGCAGATGCCCAGGATCCACAGCAGGTTGAAGATGTTGGAGCCGATCACGTTGCCCACCGCCATGTCCGTCTTCCCCCGATAGGCGGCCATGGCCGATGCGGAGAGCTCCGGCAGCGACGTACCGACCGCGACGATGGTCAGGCCGATCATGGCTTCGCTGACGCCATGGTCGAGCGCGATGTCGATGGCGTTATCCACCACGAGCCACCCGCCGGCGATGAGTCCCCCCAGGCCGAGCACGACGAAGGCCACGGACGCGACGGGCCCGACCTGCACCATGTCGTCGCCCGCATCGGCACCGTCGTCCCGCTTCGCGATCATGTACACGTAGGCCATGAACAGGGTGAAGAAGAACAGCAGGATGAGGCCGTCGATATGGCTGATCTCCAGGGTCTTGTGGCTCGAGAACAGCGCAGCGTTGGCGAGAAAGCCCACGAGCAGGGCCGCCGTGAGCGAGAAGGGAATCTCGGTCAGGACGGTGGCGTTGCTCACCGGCAGGCTGCGAATCAGGGCCGCGACGCCGAGAATGCCGAGCACGTTGACGATGTTGCTGCCGAGCACGTTGGAGATGGCCAGATCGGCGTGCCCCTGAAAGCTCGCGGACATGCTGACGACCAGCTCCGGGGTGGAGGTGCCGAAGGCGACCACGGTCAGGCCGACCGCCATTTCGGAGATTCCATACCGGGTCGCCAGCGCCGCCGAGCCCCGGACCAGGAGCTCGGCACCGCCGATCAGCAGGCCGAAGCCCACCGCGATCAGCACCACATCCACTCGCTCACTCCATCTGCCGCACGGGAACTCGTGAGGATAGGCGATTGCTCTCCATCGGGAAAAAGCCTGGTAGGCCACGCCGACTCAGGCAGCGTCCGGGATATTACCTATGGAATCTGTGCTGGCGAGCTTTTAGGGTCTCGAATCGACGCACAGACGAGAGAGAGATGAGAAAAGAAGGTGCTGCGCTACGCAATGCGCTCATTCTGGGGGGCACGGTGATCGCACTTCTGGTTATCGTGTGGCTGCTCGCCACCGGTGCTGGCTGAAGGGAGACGATTGCACATGAAAAGGCTATGTCTGCTGTCTCCTGATATCCAGCATACCCGCCAGGTCTTGGACGACCTGAAAGCGGCGGGTATTCCTGACAAGCACCTCTACGTGATCGCCAGGCATGGGACGGAGCTGGAAGATCTGCCCGATCCCGGTCCTGAAGCCGACGATTTCCTGCCAGCCTACGAGCGGGGCCTGGCCTTCGGAGGCGCGGCCGGACTGCTAGGCGGGCTCTTCGCGCTGGCCTTTCCGCCTGCCGGCGTGGTGGTCGGTGGTGGGGCGGTGCTGCTCATCGGTCTGTTCGGGGCTGGGGTCGGCGGTTTTCTGAGCGGTCTTGCGGGGGCGGCATTTCCCAGTTCTCGGCTTCAGGAGTTCGAGGATGCGATCGAGAAGGGAATGCTGCTCGTCATGGCTGACGTGCCCAAGGAAGAAGTGGGCCGGTATGAGCAGATCATCCGAAAGGCGGACCCGGAAGTGGAGATACGGGGCATCGAGCCGCCGGCGTCGATCCTCCCCTGATCACTTTCCACAGGCGCCCTGCTTGGGCTTCTCTGCCAGCATGGCGATGAAGGCGCCACCGATAGTGGTCAGTCTGCCGAGCAGGCGGTCGACCCCGGAAAGGCAACGGGCCGCCATGGTGGCTCGCGGGTAGTAGACGGCGCCTCTGACCAGTCGGCTTTCCAGGCCAGCGGCGGCCGCAAGGCGTCTGAGCTCGCCGGCGGTTCGGAAGTGGCCGTGCCGCCAGAGGCGCGAGCCCAGCCAGCCACGAGTGCGCCGGGCAGCCGCCCAGGTGCTCCACCGACCGAGCTCTCCAATCACCAGCCGTCCGCCGGGACGCAGCACGCGGCCGATCTCCTTGAAGGTTCCTTCGGCATCGTCGACGAAACAGAGGATGGTGACCGCGACGACCGCATCGAACGCGTCGTCGGCGAACGGCAGCGCTTCAGCCAGGCCGCGGCAGAGAGCGACGTCCGCATTCGCCATCGTGACGCGCGCTGCCGCTGCATCGAGCATCGGCCGAGAGGCGTCGAGCCCGACGATGCTGGCGCCGCGCTCGGCGAGGGTAACGGCGAGCGTGCCATCACCAGATCCGATTTCCAGCACTTTCTGACCCCGGAGGTTGCCCAGGAGCTCGAGGACCAGATTCTGCTCCAGTTGCTCGGTGATTCTGCCGAGCGTAGATGCCCGCCATTGGCGGTAGCCCTCGGGCCCGAGATGGGTGGCCGACCAGCCGGCTCGATCCGCCATCGTTCATACCGCCGGCGTTGCGCGGGTCATCGTCATGCCAGTGGACCTGCCCACGGTGTGTCACCTCGTATATCGGCTGCTCGGGTCCTCGGCAAGCATAGCAGCTGCTTGTTCTCGGTCCGGCACCGCGATTGAATATCCAGACGCGCTCAGGAAGCACCCATGGACGCCCGATCCCCTGACGGTCCCGCGCCGTTCGGCACGCTGCTCGGCATCGCCCCCGGCGGTGTGCCGGCCTATTCCTCGGACTATGACACGGCGGACGAGCGCGTGCTCCCGAACCGGACGGCGTTCCGCAGCTATCTGGACGGCATTTACATGGGCTACAAATGGCAGTGTGTGGAGTTCGCCCGCCGCTGGATGTACGTCAACCACGGGCTGATCTTCGACGACGTGGCCATGGCGTACGAGATCTTTCAGCTCCGGACCATACGGGACGTACGCAACGATCGGGTGCTGCCTCTGCGGGCATTCCGCAACGGCGCCAAGCGACACCCGGAGCGCGGCTCCCTGATGATCTGGAGCGAAGGCGGCGAGTTCGAGCGCACGGGGCACGTGGCGGTGGTCACCGAGGTGTACCCCGACCGCGTCCGCCTGGCAGAGCAGAACGTCGGTCACCGGGTCTGGGCCGAAGGGAAGAACTATGCCCGGGAGATTCCAGCGCGCATCACCGAGGACGGTGGCTACTGGGTACGCTGCTCCTTCGGGGATGCGTCCATTCTGGGATGGATCCTGCAGACCGACGACGACACCCATGCGGAGAAGGACGTCGTCGTGGACCCGAGGCTGTTCGAGGTGCGCGCGGCGCGGGTGCCGGATACGGGAGCGGGCGGAAGTTCCTGGCTGAACGTGGCCAATCCGGACGAGGCCGCCTATGTGGCCATGATGGGAGGGCATCGGCTTGCGGCCCGGGAGGAGAACCGGACCCGCTACTACGTGATCTCGGAAACCGCGCATGGCGAGCTCAA
Organism: Pseudomonadales bacterium; assembly: GCA_050118205.1. Classification (GTDB taxonomy): domain Bacteria; phylum Pseudomonadota; class Gammaproteobacteria; order Pseudomonadales; family Azotimanducaceae; genus SZUA-309. The sequence continues at coordinate 2,986 of JASFLG010000182.1, read as the reverse complement.
GCGCGCCACGAACGAGCTGCACGCGCTGTTTCTGCACGCCACCGAGTACGTGCTGCGGGACGATGCGCTCCTCGAGAAGTTCAACATTCCGCGGGTGATCTGGCCGCGTATCCACCAGTCTTGGAACAACCGCAGAAACCAGATGATCACGGGTCGTTTCGACTTCGCCATGACGTCGCGGGGGGTCAAGGTCTACGAGTACAACTGCGACTCGGCCTCCTGTCACATGGATGCCGGCAAGGTGCAGGGGAAGTGGGCGCAGCACTACGGGTGCGACGTGGGCAGGGATCCGGGCGCGCACCTGCTGGCCGATCTGGTGGAGGCCTGGAAGGACAGCGAGGTGGACGACGTCCTGCACATCATGATCGACCGCGATCCGGAGGAGATCTATCACGCGCTGTTCATGAAGGAGGCGCTCGATTCGGCCGGCATCGAGAGCAGGATCCTCGAAGGCGTCGATGGTATTGCCTGGTCCGAGGACGGGGACGTGGTCGACCCCTTCGGCACGCCGATCCGCTGGGTGTGGAAGACCTGGGCGTGGGAGACGGCGCTGGATCAGATCCGCGAGGAGTGTGAGGAGGACGGGGAGAAGCTTCGCAGTTACCGGCCCGGCGAGCGGCGGGAGGCGCCGCCGCGCCTGGTGGACGTGCTCTTCCGCCCGGAGGTCATGGTGTTCGAGCCTCTCTGGACGCTCATCCCGAGCAACAAGGCGATCCTGCCGGTGCTCTGGCAGCTCTTCGCGAACCAGAGGTACCTGCTCAAGGCCGCTTACGAGCTCACCGACGAGATCCGTGCCGGCGGCTACGTGCAGAAGCCGATCGTCGGACGCTGCGGCGCCAACATCAGCCTGTTCGATGCGCGCGACCGGGTGATCGAGGAGACCGCGGGACGGTTCGAGAGCCCTCATCAGGTGTTCCAGGAGCTCTTCGGATTGCCCCGGATCGACGGCGAGTACGTGCAGTTGTGCACCTTCTCGAGTGCCGGGACGTTTGCCGGAAGCTGCGTGCGGATCGACCCCTCGATGGTCATCACGACCGACAGCGATATCGTGGCGCTGCGGGTGGTGAGCGACAGGGAGTTTCTCGAGGACTTCGCGGCGCCCCAGGAGGGCTACGAGATCTGACGGGCCCGGCAGGGTCGGAGGTCAGGAAGCCGGCGCCGCAGCAGCTGGGAACCCCTTCATCACCGCCGCGACCGCGCTGTCCACCGCCGCTCCGTCCGGCTTCTCCGCCAGCGGCACGGACGTGCCGGTCCAGAGCTGCCGGCCGTCCTCCGGATTCACCGCGCTGATCTGCACGACCAGCTGGTTCACCACCTTCTCCTTGTCGCCCACGTCCACCGAGGTGCCGACGCTGCCACCGACGTGGCTACCCCAGGAGCCCACCCCGATGCCGATGCGGACCGGATTGCCCTGCTGGACCGCGGCCTGCTCGATGGTCTCGTGGCTGACGAGAAAACCCGGGTTGTCCGACGCTTCGACGTAACCTTTCTCGAGGAGCGCGGCGCGGACCGCGTCTCGGATCCGATTGTCGAGAATGGTCACCGGCGGCTTGCCGGATCCATCGTTCCACGCAAAGGTACCGCGCACCGGGATGTCGGCATCCGGCGCCTCCACCCAGTGCGGCTTCGACTCGGGACTGGATGCGCACCCGAGCAGAACGATCAGCAGGGTCGAAAAAAAAGCGATGCGAAGGCGACTGAACACGATCTACCTCTCTGCCTGCCCTCTATTGGATTGCGGTCGACAGGCTAGCAGGAGTCGGGAGCCGCTGCATCGACCTCGCGGAGGCTACCGTTTCGGAAACCAGTAAGTCAGGTACTCCGCATAGAGCACGCGCCCGTCCACCTTGTCGGCTTCGATCTCGTGACAGGTCTTCAGCAGATACTCGCCCCTGGGCTTCGCGGTCGCGTCCATCAGAGTGATGTGCGAGCGCAGGCGCACACCGTCACCGATCACGACGGGCTCGAGCACACGGACCCTGTCGAGGCCGTAGTTCAAAGGATTCCGCCCATCCTCGGGCCACAGCCCCGCGTCGCGATAGAAGTGCGACAGCAGAGCGACCATGTGAAAGCCGTGCATGAGCGTGCCGCCATAGGGCGTCGTCTTTGCATATTCGGGATCACAGTGGCCCGGCGTGCGCCATCGGGTCACCTCGCCGAAGACGTTGACCTGTACCTGGTCTATCGACACCCAGTCGCTCACGCCGAGCTTCTCGCCGATCCGGTCCCGGGCGCTGCTCAGCAGGAATGGTTCACTCATGGTCGTCCTTCCTGATCTCCCCGGCACAGGATAGCCGTATTGGCCGCCGCCGGCAGTCGGCCGTGCCGGCGGGAGATGGATCGCACCGTTGACCAGGCAGAACCCCGGTTGCTTCAATGGCCGGGTCAGGGGAGATCAACATGTCCGAGCCGAGACTCATCAGGGATCGAAGTGCGACGAAGCTGCCGCTGAACGAGTTGGGCTGGGTCGGCGTCGACCGCAACTCGGCGGAGGTCTGCCGGCTGCGCGATTACCTGGCGGCCAACAATGGGATACGCGGGCTGGAGGTCGTCGCACACGACGAGGTCGAACGGGCGGCGCGACTGCTTCACCGGGACGGCTTCGTCGCGGTTGCGGACGTGCTGGACGCACAGCAGCTCGAGCGCCTGAGGGCGGGCTGCGACGAGGCGATCCACGAGATGATGTCGCTCGACGGGAACCGGCAGGGCAACCGCGGATCGCACCGCTACTCGTTCGGCAGCGCCAGCCTGACCGGCTCGCTGCTGCATCGGCCGGAATGGGCCATGCTGGTGGACCTGCCAAGGCTCACACCGATCATCACCGCCATCTTCGGCGCGCCGACCTACGCCTGCAGCGGCGGCGGAGGTGACTTCTGCCTGCCGGGTGCGGTGGAGTACCAGCGTCTGCACGCGGACATGCGCGACCGGGTCCGGTTCGGAGACCGGTGGGCCTGGTCGTTCCACGATCACCGGGGCGCGCTCACCT
>JASFLG010000181.1:0-7803 GCA_050118205.1 Pseudomonadales bacterium | reverse complement strand
TCTCCGAACGCCGCGCTCTGATTGACGAACCACGCAAACGAGAACAGCAGCGCCAGGGTGCGAATCAGGATGTCGGAGTTCGCCCCCAGCGTATGCCTGAGGCGCTCCGGGTCGCGAAGGCGCTGCCAGGGCCAGAACGGGGCCGTGTCGGTCCGCCGGCCGCGCAGGATGCCGTGCACCAGGACGCCGGCGTAGAGCAGGGTCGTGCACTCGGCGACCACGGTCCCCAGCGCGATGCCTCTGGCACCCCAGCCGAGCACGCCGGCGAACAGCACGTCGAGCACGATGTTCATGCCATTGAGGAGCAGTTGTGCCTGCAACAGCTCGCGGCTGCGGCCGAGACCGATGAGAGAACCCATGAGGGCGTAGGTTCCGAGCACGGCGGGTGCGCCCCAGATTCGGATACCGAAGTAACCGGCAGCCAGTGACTCCACCTCGTCGCTGCTGCTGAGCATTCTGAGAGCGATGTTCGCAATGGGCCACTGCAGGGCGATCAGCGCCAGGCCCAGCACCGCGGCGATCAGCAGCGCGCGACCCAGCGCGGCGCGTACTTCGATTTCGTCTCCGGCGCCGGCTGCCTGCGCGGTGAACCCCGTGGTCCCCATGCGGAGAAAGCCGAACCCCCAGTAGACGAAGCTGAAGATCAGGGCGCCGAGCGCGATCGCACCGAGCTGAGGCAGCGTTCCGAAGTTGCCGATCACCGCGGTGTCGGTAAGCCCCAGCAGCGGCACCGCGCTGTTTGCCAGGATGATCGGCCAAGCCCGACTCCAGACATCACGGTAGCCGAGTGACGCCGACATGGGGCCCGGCCTCGCTGTGGCCGGGGTCAGAAGCTTGCCCGGTAGCCGGCGCGCAGGAACAGACCGGTGATATCCAGCGTGCGGCTGGCCATGTCCCGGGAGGACCACTCGTAACCGCTCTCCAGCTCGAAGCGGATCCGGCGGCCGAGCCGGTAGTCCACGCGAACCGACGGGCGGAAGGTCCACTGCTCGTCGTCGTTTCTGACGAAGGTGCGATGGTCGGCCCGGAAGCGTCCGTACAGATACCAGCGCCCCGCGAACAGGAGACGGTTGTCCCAGTAGAGCGAGGTGGTGTCGCTGGTCTGGGAATTCGCGACGCGCAGCATTACCCCGGAGTAGCTGCCGCGGCCGAACAGGTCGTTCGAGCGCACCTGGAACGACGAGTAGAGCGTCCTGTTGGCTTCCAGACCGATGACATCGGCGGACGACTCGGTCTGCGAGAAGTCGCTCGCCACCACGTCGGCGGCAAGGGTCCAGTGGTCGCCAAGTCGCTGGTTCCACGCGACGCGGAGGGTGTCGCTGGTGGCGGTGCGGTCGACGGCGATCTGCTCGAGGGTCAGGTCCAGGATGGCGGCTTCGAGCTCGGTCAGATCCATGAGCGTCTGGCCCATGAGCGCGTTGCGCGTGGTCAGGTACGGGCTCTTACGGTGCTCGTAGGAGGCGCTCAGCTGGGAGCGGCCGAAGCTGAGGTTGCCGGTCAGGGTCAGGTTGTTCAGCGCTGCGAAGTGAATGTCGTAGTCGACGAGCGAGAAGAGCATGAACCGGTCGGTGTAGTACTGGCCGGAGGCGCCGATGGCCTGGCGGTCGAGCACGCCGTCCGCGTACTGCTGCACGAAGAACGGCTTCAGGGACAGCCGTCCCGAATCCGACAGATACTCGCCGCGCAGGCCGAAGAACGGCCGATCCGACTCCGGCCCGTCGAAGGATCTGTCGACCAGATAGCCGCCGGTCATGGCGAGGCCGAACCGGTCGCTGAAACGGTGGATCACGTCGACACCGTCGAAGCGCCCGAGCGCGCCGGTCTCCCAGTTGGACTGGCGGCCGAAGCGCACGCCCGTCCGTAGCGATGAGAGATAACCGTCCCAGTAGGCGGCGCTCACCTGATACTTGCGTCCGTCCAGACGGTCGTTGCCGCTGAAGTCGAGCAGATAGCTCATGGTCACCCGTGCTTCCTGGTCGAGCGCGGTGCCGTGTCTGCGGGCAAGCAGCGTCAGGTCGTTGAACAGGCCGTTGATGGGCACGGAGGTTCGATTGTCGACGTCCAGACTCTGCCGCTGATAGAACTGAGCGAGCTGGCCGTCGAGCGTCCAGCCCGGTGTCCCGGGTTTCGTGCTGGCCGTTCGTGTCACCGGGGTCTGCGGCCGGTCGAAGGCGGTCAGGGCCGCGAGCCTCTGCGCCACGCGCTCGGCGCCTTCGCTGCCCGCATAGTCCTGGAGGTACATCTCGTAGTAGCGCTTCGCGTGCGCTTCCTGATCATTGAGCTCGCGGGCGACGCCCAGCATCTCCAGGGCCTGCTGCCGATAGGGTTCTTCGCCGGTCGCCACCACGGCACCGTAGCGGGCAATCGCGGTGCGCATGTCCTGGTCCTGGAACGCCCGCTCGGCTTCTAGCAGCAGGGCCTCTGTTTCTCCCGGCGGCGCGGGCTCCACCGGTTCGCGCTCGGTCCAGGTCACCGGCGCCGGGTCCGGCTCCGGCGTCGGGTCGGCGTCGATGGTGGACGGCGTGGCCAGATCGACGGTCATCCGCACCTCGGGGGACTCCGCGCCCGCGGGTGGCGCATCGGCGCCGCTCGAGGGCCGGTCCTCGGAAGCCATCTGCTCCGGCGGGTTGATCCGGAAGGCTTCAGCGAACTGCACTTCCTGCCGGCTCGCGCGGTCGATCCAGGCATCCGGAAAGTAGCGGCCGAGCACGTCCGCCGTCCGCTTCGCCTCGCGCTCGGTCGCGAAGAAGCCGAGTCGCAGACGATGCCAGAGCACGCCGTCGGTCTCGAAGTCGGTCACGTAGATGGTCTTCGAGTCCGCGTAGCCGCGTGGCAGGTCGGCCAGCGTCGGCACGCTGAACTGGCGCGACTCGAGGTTGATCGCCCACGGGTCGGCGTCGCTCGTGCGGCCGAACCGGGCCATGCCGGCAAACGTCTTTTCGCGGGCGAGCTTGAGCAGAATCTGGTGGCTGTCGAACTGGGGCAGCAGCTGCGCACCGACCGGCTCGGCGAAACGCAGCGTCAGCTCGTAGCCTTTCCTGTCCGTCCCTTCCAGGCGGACCAGCTCCAGCAGCCGGTCCTCCTCGTCGAAGCGGAGCTCCGAGGAGTACCACTCGCTGGCAGCAGGGGACAGGGCGCGCAGCTTCAGCGTGAGCTCCGACGCTTCCGCGTCGAATGACTGAATCTCTACCGGGATGCCGAGCCGGATGTCGAGATCGACGTGGGTTTCCTGATCCTGGTAGAAGACGTCGCTGAGAAGCGCGGCCGCGTTGACCAGCCCGGGCAGCGCCATCAGCAGGATGGCGATCAGAGTGCGTCGGGCCATGATCAGTCCCACCCTGAGTCGCGCACGCTGTGCTCGGGCCCGGGCCGGAACGTGCTCACGGTGGTGAGCGAGCTGTCCGTGTAGATGTGGCAGGCACCGGTGCAGTCGCGCAGCTCGTCGACCGTGTACCTCACGTCCGGGTTCTCGTGCTTCTTGTGCGGGTCGGAGCGGAAGTCGTTGGCGTGGCAGCCGGCACAGTCGGGCTGATAGGCCGGGGAAGTCCAGGTGACCATCTCGCTGTTGCTCTGATGACACGCCGTGCAGGGAGGATTACCGGCGTGGTCACCGGGGTAGTTGGGCGAGCTGTGCGCGAACTGATCCGGTGTCCAGAACTCGGTGCTGTGGCAGTCGTCGCAGGATGTGCTGGTGACGAAGTGCCCGGGGTCCTGGCCGGTGGCCGTGACCCCGTCGTGACAGGACGCGCAGGTGCCGGGTGTGACGTCCGTGTGATCGAAGATGGCCGGTGTCCAGGCCAGGGTGCTGTGGCATGCATCGCAGGACGTGTTCGTGGCGAGATGCCCCGGATTCTTGCCCGTGGCGGTCACCCCGTCGTGGCAGGAGGCACAGGTGCCCGGCGCGACGGCCGCGTGATCGAACACGGCGGGCAGCCACGCGTCCGTGGTGTGGCAGTCGTCGCAGACGTTGGAGCTCTGGATATGCTGCGGGTCCTTCCCGGTGGCGGTGACGCCGTCGTGGCAGCTCGCGCAGGAGCCGAGGATCTGGGTGTGGTCCACGTCGATAGCCGGTGACCAGAAGTCCACGGAGTGACAGTCCTCGCACACGTTGGTGCTCTGGATGTGCTGGGCGTTTTTGCCGGTGGCGTTGACGCCGTTGTGGCAGCTCACGCAGCCGCTGGTGATGCCTTCGTGGTCGAAGCCGGCAGGCACCCAGGCGACGGTGGTGTGACAGTCCTCGCACAGATTGGAGCTCTGGATGTGCTGCGGATGCTTTCCGGTGGCCTGCACGCCGTCGTGGCAGCTCGCGCAGCCGTCAATGATTCCCGTGTGGTCGAAAATGACCGTCGTCCAGCTGATGTCGATGTGGCAGCTGTCGCACTCCTGGGTGGTCTGGATGTGGCCCGGTGGCATGCCCTCCGCCTGGCGCCCGTTGTGACAGCTCGAGCAGCCGCCCATCACCTCGCCGTGATCGACGCTGGCGATGGTGACCCAGTTGCTCGTGACGTGGCACGCCTCGCAGTTCTCGGTGGTCAGCGGATGATTGAGCGAGCGAAAGGAGCTCGCATAGATGCCGGTGCCGTCGTGGCAGTAGCCGCACTCGCGGGGAGTCCCCTTGAAAACGCCACGCACATGGCAGGATTCGCAGGGCACCTGAGCGTGCGCGCCGTCGAGGTCGAAGCCGAAGCCGAAGTGCTCGGCCCGCTCCATGGCGTATCCCGCCGGCGAGAGCAGCATCCCCAGCATCAGGAGCAGTGCCAGCCGGGGGAGCGTACGTTCACAGTTCATCCTTGAGCTCCTCGAAACTCGTGCTCAGATGGCAGCGGTCGCAGTTCTGGCCGAAGCGGCCGTTGTGCACATCGTCGGTCCGGTGACAGGCAACACAGGCCCGCGACTGTCGGCCGGCGGGCCGCCCCGCGGGATGGCAGGCGGCACACGCCAGACCACCGTGGGCGCCGTCGAGCGCGAAGCCGGTGACTTCCTGGTGGTCGAAGGCCCAGTACGTCCAGCCGGAGGGGTTGTGGCAGGTCTCACAGGCGTCGCCCATGGCACCACCGTGCACGTCCTCGTCACGGTGGCAGTCGAGGCACGCGTGCGCGACCGGTGCGAACACCTGGGAATCGTGGCACTGCTCGCAGGAGGTCACCCGGTGCAGACCCACCAGGGCGAAGTGCGTCAGATCGTGGCTGAAGCGCAGATCCTCGTCCCAGTGCACCTCCCCGTGACAGTTCCTGCATTCGGGCAGGGTGCCGCCATGCGGGTCGTCGCCGTCGTGGCAACCGACGCACTCCACCGGCAGCGGCTTTTCCAGACCTTCGGTGTGACAGTCGTTGCAGCCGAGAGAGCTGTGCGCGCCGAGCAGCGCGTAACCCGTCTCCGACTCGTGATCGAAGGAAATCTTCCAGCTCGTCTGCCCGTGGCAGTCGTCGCAGGCCGTCCCGTTCTTTCCCAGGTGCACGTCATCGCCGGCGTGGCAACCGCTGCAGTTCGTTGTCAGGCCCTCGTATGAGCCTTCGGTGACATGGCAGTTGCGACAGGACAGCTCGGCGTGAGCCTCGGTCAACGCGAAGCCGGTCTCCTTGAAGTGGTCGAAGCTCGCCTCCCAGGACCGCGTGTCGTGGCAGTCTCCGCAGGCCGCGCCGTTCCTGCCCTCGTGGACGTCGTCTACCCGATGGCAGTCGATGCAGGTGCTGCCTCCGGGCGCCTCGAACTTGCGATCGGCGTGGCAGCCGAGGCAGCTCGTCTGCGTGTGGGCGCCTGTCAGATGAAAGTCGGTGGTGTCGTGATCGAAGTTTCCATCCTGCCAGGTGTCCGTGTCGTGGCAGGCCGCGCAGTCGCTGCCGAGCGATCCGGCGTGCACGTCGTCCGTGTCGTGGCAGCCGGCGCAGGTGGACGGTGCCTCCGCGTAGCGCATCCCGGCCTCGTGGCAGCTGGTGCAGGCCTGGGCGGTATGCGCGCCGGTCAGGGGGAAGTCGGTCATGTGATGGTCGAACAGGCTCGGCTGCAGACCGACGATGTCCGCGTCGCGACCCCTGTGCTCGGTGTGGCAGGTCTTGCACGGCGCGCTGCTCGCCGTCGGATCGCGACCGTGGAATCCGGTACCGGCCTCGACGTCTGCCGCCACGTCCTGGTGGCAGTCGAGACAGAGGCCACGTTGCGATGTTCGCTCGAAAAGGCTGTGGCAGGCGCTGCAGGTTTCCTCGGTGTCGGCGTGCCCCTGGATCACCGGTCCGGGCATCACCATGCTCTCGATGCTGGCCGCCCCGGCGGTAGCGCTGGCGAGGATCGAGGCGATGAGCAACAGCGCCCCGGCGAGCAGGTGTGCGGCGTGACCTTTCGCCCGCTCAGTAGGCATGTACCGCCACCACGTGGATGATGGCGGCCGCGACCATCACCAGAAAGAGCGGAAAGTGGACCACGTGCCAGAGGCTGAACAGCCGCTCGCATCCGCGAAGCTGGGCGAACTTCCGATAGGTCACGAGACGTCGCGACAGGTACTCGCGCGCGCTGGCCAGCAGCCGTTCGCGGTGCGGTGCAAGGGCCGGTGCGCTGCCGGTGTGCTGCTCGATGGCCTCGGCCACGATGCGGTCGAGCTTTCTGCTCAGCCTGCGTGCGGTCAACGGTGCGGCGGCCATGCCGAGCAGCGATGGCAGCACCCTGCGCGAGCGGCTCATCACCGCCCGCTCGTGCGGCACCAGGTGCTCGTTGATCAGCTTGACGATGGGCAGGCCGCCCGGATCTCCGGCGCCCGTCACCATGTCCGCCTGCAGTGACTCCAGGGTCGCCTTGTGTCCGTACATCCCGTAGTGGATCTTGGCGTACAGGTAGCGGCCGAGGATGCCGCTGCCGGCCACCACCAGCGTGCAGAACAGGGCAATCCGGCCGTTCAGCGAGCCGAGGTTGAAATTACTGTGAAGCACGACAAGTACCGGGCCGAGGATTCCGAAGATCATGTGCGTCCGGAACCAGAAACGAACGGAGCCCAGCACGGACAGCGCCCGTACCCGTTTGCGCAGCGGGTAGATGAGGAGCAGCAGCATCAGGGAACCGCCGACGATGCCAAGCCAATACCCGACACCCACGTCAGCACGAATCAGGTTTTCGTTCCTGAGCGTCCACGCCGTCAGAATCACGGCAATCACCGCCACGTAGGCGGTAATCATGGCAACCGTCGAACTCATTGCAGCCCTGGGGGGAGCGTTCATGCTAGTTTACATTCCATTAACATCTAGATGCTCGCCCGAATCGAGATCCATCGCCTGCAGTGACGTCCGGCAGCCGTTTTTGGGTCCATGTTTTTCGTAGCGCATTTTGTCAGGCTAGTGTCCCTAATTTTCCACGGGGACGCTGTGAGGGCCGCCACGGATTGGAGGTTGGTACCGTGGAAGTAGTCTCGTCCTACCTCGGCTATGTGCTCTACGGGGCGCCGCTGCTGGCGGTCTTTTTCTGGGCCGCCAGGCGCCGCGAGCGGATGGAAACCGAGAGCGAGGACACCTTTACCGAGGCGCTGGAATCGGGGATGACCCAGCCCGCGTCCCTGCATCCCGTGATCGACACGAACAGGTGCATCGGCTGCGAGTCCTGTGTGCACGCCTGTCCGGAGTTTCCCAAACACCGCGTCCTCGGCATCATCTCGGGCAAGGCGCACCTGGTCTCGCCGACGGACTGCATCGGCCACGGTCTGTGCCAGAAGGTCTGCCCCACGGGCGCCATCTCCCTGGTGTTCGGCACCGCCGAACGCGGTATCGATATTCCGACCCTGAACCCGGATTTCTCCACCAACGTGGACGGCGTGTACATCGC
>JASFLG010000180.1:0-7808 GCA_050118205.1 Pseudomonadales bacterium | reverse complement strand
GCAGGGCTGCGACCGGCACCGATGCACTGACCTTCAGGTCTGCGGTTTCTCCGTCGTCGTCGGCGCGTCCTCTCCACTATCGGATCCTGCCGTGTCCGGCGACCCCGGAGAACCCGGATCCGGCGTCCCGGACTCCGGTATCGTGCTGTCCGTCGGCTCCGACGACGTGACGTCACGCCAGCGTTCGCCGCCGGGCGCCTCCTCGGGCCAGTCGTCGAACGGGAAGGGCTTGTGCTCGGTGTTGAAGGTCTCGAAGCGGATGATGTCGCCGATGTAGCGCGCGAGGTTCTGGCCGAAGACGAGCAGCAGGGCGTTGGCGCGGCCGGAGAACAGGATGAAGATGAACTGGAAAACGGCGATCAGGGTGACCAGCAGCTCGGCGACGCTGTAAGCGATTGCGAAGAAGATCATGTACAGCGCCCGCAACCAGAGGTCGCGGCTGGTGAGGCGGGATTTCAGTTCCTGGTCCATGGGCTCCTCGTGCCGAATTGTCCGTCGGCGAGGGAGCTGCAACTTTGATACCAGAAAAACATGATTAAGAATCAGCTAGTTACGACATCCGATCGGGTGCTGCTGGCGTCATTGACCAGTGCTCGGCGAATACGACCAATCGATCTGGTGTCCAGACAGCACACTAGGACGCGTCGGATGCCGCGCGCCGTCGCGCCCGCACGCCGCCCACCGCCAGCAGCGACTCGACACAGTCTCGGATTGACTCGTCCAGAGGGCGGAAACACACGTCCGTGACTGCCAGGATGCGGTCGTTACGCAGGTCACAGCCGGCCCAGATGCGGCGCATCTCGGCCTCCCGGGCCTGAATCCGCTCCGGGAACGGGTCGGTGACGGTAGGGGCGTCGTGGTGGAGTTCCGGGAGCAGACGGTCGATGCTCGCGCAGACGTCCTCGACGTCGCGCGTGTCGGTGGACCAGGCGATGAATCGCTCGCCGTTTCGAACTTCCGTGCTTTCCAGAAGCCCGATGTGACAGTCCGCATCGTCGCGTACGTCCACCGTCATCCAGGGCCGGTAGGCCTGGGTCTGGTAGTACTTGCCGAGCAGCATCATCTCGATATTGTGCTGCCAGGGACCGCCGTTCTTCTGGTGCGCGGACTGGATGGGACCGACGTTGTCGCCGGGGCAGCAGGTGATCGCGTCCCAGCCGCCATGCGCCGCCGCGGCTTCGGCAAAGGCGCGCTCCGCCACGACCTTACCCATGGAGTAACCCTGACCACGCTCGGGAGAGCGTTTCGGATTCGTCTCGTCGGGGTAACGGTCCTCGTAGAAAACAGGTCGTCGCACGTAGTCCTGCATGTCGACCTCGGACATGACCGCCGCAATGCTGGAGGTGACGACGACCCGCGTGACGGAGCCGGAGTCATTGACGCTCGCAATGACATGATCACAGACGCGCTGGACGTAGGCCTGGTCGTCATAGTCGCTGACGTGCGACAGGTGTGCCACACCGTGACAGTCGCGAAAGATGTCATCGAAGCAGCCGTTCTCGTCGAGATCCGCGGCGTGCAGCGTGAGCCGGCCCGAGGCGAATGCCGGCATCTGCCGGAGGAAGCCGGCCTTTTCCATATCCGTGGGGTCCCGAACACAGGCCCGAACGCGGTAGCCTCTGTCCAGCAGGCGCCGCACGACCCAGCCGCCGATGAAGCCGGAAGCGCCAGTCACCGCAACCGTGCCGGATCTGGGAATTGGGGGCATATGCCGTCTCCTGTCTTGCTCCGGCATCGAAGCACGAAGCGCGGAGATGGTTCAAGGCCACCGGAGGCGCGGCAGCTCAGTAGATGCCGGCTTCCAGGCCGGCGGCGAGTGTCATGCCGAGCTCCTCGGCCCTCGCCAGATGCTCGTCGGTGAGCTCGCCCTGCGCGATCAGCGGCTCCTGCACTTCCTGGAACGGGTAGCCGTTCGCGATGCGGCGGATAGCGCGCAGCGCCCCGGAGCCGTCGTTGCCCGCACTGATGAAGACCGCGTAAGGCAGTGAAAGAATCCGTCCCTCCACCGGATAGAACGTCCGGTCGAGGAAGTCCTTCATACCGCCCGACATGTAGCCGAAGTTTTCCGGCGTGCCGAGCAGCAGCGCTTCCGCCCACAGGAGATCCTGCGGCCCGGCCTCGGCCGCCTTCTTGCAGCGAACCTCCACCCCTTCGAGCAGGTCGCTGGTCGCGCCCTTCCTGACCGCATCGGCCAGTCGGCCCGTGTTGCCGCTCTGGGTGTGGTAGACGATGAGCAGGTGTTTCATTGCCCCGGGTGACCCGTTGCGTGGGTGGATCGGCGAGTATACTGCTCCGGGCATCGGCGGGGATCCTCGGTGCCGGGCGTGGAGAGAGCATGCAGATAGACGACATACGCGCGGCGGCGGCGCGGATCAGCGGACAGGTGTTGAGGACGCCGCTGACCCGGTCGATCACCCTGTCACGACTGGCGGGTGTGGAGGTCTGGCTCAAATTCGAGAATCTTCAGTTCACCGCCTCGTTCAAGGAGCGAGGCGCATTGAACTGCCTTCTGCAGCTTTCGGCACAGGAGAGAGCGCGGGGGGTCGTCGCCATGTCAGCGGGCAATCACGCGCAGGCACTCGCTTACCACGGACAGCGGCTGGGCATCCCGACCTGCATAGTGATGCCCCGTTCGACGCCGAACACCAAGGTGGAGCAGACCCGCGTGTTCGGCGCGGAGATTCATCTGGAGGGCTCGGTCTTCGACGAGACGCGCGCTTATACCGAGCAGCTGGTCGCCGATCGGGGTCTGGTGCTGGTGCATCCCTACGACGATCCCAGGGTGATGGCCGGCCAGGGGACGGTGGGGCTGGAGATGCTGGAGCAGCAGCCCGAGCTCGAGACCGTGGTCGTGCCGGTCGGCGGCGGGGGGCTGATCAGCGGGGTCGCCGTTGCGGTGAAATCCATCCGGCCCGGCATCCGGGTGGTCGGGGTACAGATGCAGCGCTTCAATGCGCTGGCGGCCGCGTATCATGATCGTGCCGCGCGCGTCGCGCCGCCGGCCACGGTGGCGGAAGGCATCGCGGTCAAGTCCCCCGGCCGGAGGACCCTGCCGATCATCCGGGAGCAGGTGGACGAGATGCTCGAGGTGACGGAGGAGCAGGTGGAGGACGCCGTCTTCCGGCTGATCGAGATCGAGAAGACCGTGGTGGAAGGGGCCGGCGCGGCTGCGCTGGCTGCGGTGATGTCACACCGCCCGGCATTCGAGGGGCGGAAGACGGGCGTCATTCTCTCCGGCGGAAACATCGACATGCTGGTGCTGGCTTCGATCCTTGAGCGGGGCATGGTCCGCACCGGCCGGCTGGTACACCTGCAGGTGGAGATTGCCGACGTGCCGGGCGCGCTGGGCGAGCTGACCCGCCTGCTGGGCGAGTTCGGGAGTAACATCGTCGACATCGCCCAGGAACGTACGTTCGGCGGCTCGTCTGTTCGCGCTACGCTGGTGGAACTCTCCCTGCAGATGCGCGGAGAGGAGCAGATCGACCAGGTTCTGGACGGCCTCCGGTCGCACGGCTACGAGGTCATGCTTCTGTAGCCGATGCGGATCAGATGTCGGCAAAATCCCCATGCCGACCCGCGCCGGCGGCGAAGCGGCTTGCCCCTTCGCGGGTCTCTCCCGACCGGATCACCTGGAGACCGAGACGCGTTTCGTTGAGCAGCGCGTCGTGTGTGCTCAGGTGCCACTGCTCGTAGGCGCTCCTGCGGTCGCTCCGCAGACAGCCCTGGGGAAACCGGGCGAGTGTGGCCGCGACCTCCAGGGCCGTGGACAGGGCGTTGCCTTTTTCGGTGAGGCGGTTGGCCAGTCCCATCATCCGCGCCTCCTCTCCGGACACTCCGCGCCCGGTGAGAATCAGATCCATCGCGTGACTCATGCCGACCAGACGCGGCAGGCGGATGGTCCCACCGTCCACGAGCGGCACCCCCCAGCGCCGGCAGTAGACGCCAAAGACCGCGTCTTCGGCGGCGATGCGGAGATCGCACCAGAGAGCGAGCTCCAGCCCGCCAGCCACCGCATGGCCCTCCACTGCGGCGATCACTGGCTTGGCCAGCTGCATCCGCGTCGGGCCCATCGGGCCGTCGCCGGTCTCCCGCACCGCATTGCCACGCCCGCTGGAGACGGCCTTCAGGTCCGCGCCGGCGCAGAACGTGCCGCCGGCGCCGGTCAGCACGGCGACGGAGGTGTCGTCGTCCGCGTCGAAGTCCCGAAAGGCGGCCGCGAGGGCGGCAGCCGTTGGTCCGTCCACGGCGTTGCGCACTTCCGGGCGGTTGATGGTGATGACGGTGGTGGTTCCCTCGTTGCGGACATCGACGGTCATGATGATCTCCCCTGGTGGTGCGTACCGGGAGCCCGGCTGGCTATCCCGGTGCGGGATTGTGGTACTTTGGCGCAATCCGAATCAGGCTTGAAGGGGGGAGCATGAGGCTGAAGGAACCGCGGATTCCCGCGCTCGAGGAAAGCGAGTGGGGTGAGGAGCAGAAAGCGCTTCTCGAACCGTTCATCGAACGTGGCAATGTGTTCAATATCTTCAAGACGATGGCCAACCATCCCGACCTGGCGCGCCGGTGGATGGTGTTCGCGAATCACGTGCTGGGCAAGTCGACCCTCGATGTACGCGAACGGGAGCTGGTCATTCTACGGATCGGTTATCTGTGCCAGTCGGGCTACGAGTGGGGACAGCACGTGCTGATCGCCCGCGCGGCGGGCATGAGCGAAGACGAGATCAGAAGCTGCAAGACGGGTCCGGAAACGCCGGGCATCTCCGAGCTGGACCGCCTGCTCCTGAAGGCGACTGATGAGCTGCATGAGGATGCGCACGTGAGCGACGAGACGTGGCGCGGGCTCGAAGCGCACCTGAGCCGCCAGCAACTGATGGACCTGGTATTCACGGTGGGGCAGTACAACCTCGTGTCCATGGCCCTGAACAGCTTCGGCGTGCAGCCGGATGAGGGACTGCCGGGATGGGACGTCTGAGCGACAAGATAACGGTGGTGGTCGGCGCCGGTCAGACGCCCGGCGACACCATCGGCAACGGACGGGCCACGGCGATCCGTTTTGCCCAGGAGGACGCGGTGGTCGTCTGCGTCGACCTGAACCGGGCTTCGGCCGAGGAGACCCTGGGCATGATCGAGGAAGCGGGGGGTACGGGGTTGGTCATCGAGGCGGACGTCACCCGTGAAGCCGCCTGTGAAGGGGTGATCGCCGAAGTCGAGGAGGCGTACGGCCGCATCGACGTGCTGCACAACAACATCGGCATCGGGCGTGGCGACAGTGGTGCGACGAAGATGTCCGAGGCTGCCTGGGATGCGATCTTCGACACCAACCTCAAATCGATCATGTTTCTGTGCAAGCACGCGCTGCCGGGCATGCGTGCCCGCGGCAGCGGCGTGATCACCAACATCTCCTCGGTAGCAGCCGTCTGCGCGGTCGGTATCGTCGCCTACAAGACCTCCAAGGCGGCGCTCAATGCCTACACCCATGCTCTGGCGACGGCGAATGCCCGTTTCGGTATCCGCGCCAACGTCATCATGCCGGGGTTGATGAACACGCCGATGGCCATCGAGGGCAACGTTGCCGCCGGCGCGGACCGGCAGGAGCTCATCGCGCGGCGGAATGCACAGGTGCCCCTGGGAGGGCGTATGGGGAGCGCCTGGGACGTGGCGAATGCCGCGCTGTTTCTCGCGTCCGACGAGGCTGCCTTCATCACCGGGGTCAATCTGCCGGTGGATGGGGGTCAATCCGCACGGATCGGTTAATTAAGTCAAGTAAACTATCAAATGCTGCGCGAAATCGTATTGGAACGCTTTTTATTGCCCGGCGTCATAAAAACTATGGAGATGTGGCAAAAGGAGCCATGGAACCCGCCTAAGGTGTCAGAAATGCCGCAGCACGCGGGGCCCAAGGTTGTGTAGAAACGTAGCCAGTGCGAGGAGATGTCACCAACCGTAACAAAAGTGGTTGACTGCATGGGCATGATCTCGGAGTATTTGAATAAGCTGCAACGAAAAGGGTATATGCGTTATTTTCCTGCTACAGCGGGTCATAAGCGTGCCGGGTTGCAGCCCGTGCGCAGTGATGCGCGCAGGAATCGAGAGCGCAGCGACGCGCTCGCGATTGAACAGTTGAGCAGCAGCGGAAAGATTGCTGCCAGTGGCTCGGCGGGCCGTCCTGCCGCGCTGGGAGGCCACGCCGGGAAGGGACGCCGGCGGTCGCGGCCAGGACATGGTGAGGCGCCCAGCGTGGTGCCGGACCAGACACTGAGCGAAGGTCTACTTGCAAGGGGGCGTTTCGGCTTTATGCAGTACATTCACGGGTTCATCGGTCTTCTGCTCGTCCTGATGGCGTTGATTCACGTGCCGTTTCCCGATCCTTTTCAGTGGCTCCCCTACGCCGTCGCCGCAAGCCTCGCCTTCCTCACCTTGTCCCGTAACCTCTCGACCGGCATGTCCCGGGTGCTCGCCATCTGCAGCACCGGCATGATGTTCTTCTTCTTTGCGCTCTTCTTCCTGCTCGTCCCCCGTCTGGAAGCCGACTGGTACATGACCCAGTACGGATGGTCGGCGGTCTGTCGGATTCTGGGTGCGTTCCTGATGATTCCCATCCTTTCCGACTACAGCTGCCGTCTGAAGAAGGAGTGCCTGGAAGCGCGCGAGGAGCGCCGCACGGCCTTCTTCTCGGTCCCCAGCAACGTCCGACCCCACGGTCGCTGACCGCAGGCGGGACGCCTCCTCCCCAAGCAAGCCGTTTCTCGCTGCTCGACCGTTCGGTTGCGCTGTCAACCGATGCGGGTGCCGTGCGTTGTTTGATTCCAACGAGGTAGAAGTCGGAGCAGATCGGTGCAGAAACTGATGAGCTGGTT
Source organism: Pseudomonadales bacterium (assembly GCA_050118205.1). GTDB lineage: Bacteria > Pseudomonadota > Gammaproteobacteria > Pseudomonadales > Azotimanducaceae > SZUA-309. The sequence continues at coordinate 951 of JASFLG010000180.1, read as the reverse complement.
CGGGGTCGCAATTCTGGGCGCCTTTCTGGCCGGTTGCGGCGGAGGTGGGGGCTCGGATTCCGGTGGCACGGCCGTCGCGGCGGGCCAGGACGAAGGTCAGCTCGTGGTCGCGCTCACTGATGCGCAGGGGGATTTCGTCTCCTACAGCGTGGACGTGACCTCCGTGGTGCTGGAGCGTGCGGACGGGACCCGGGTGGAGGCGCTGCCCCTGCGTACGCGGGTGGATTTCGCCGATCTCACGGACGTCACCGAGCTGCTCACCATCGCGACGGTGCCGGAAGGCCGCTACCGGTCGATCACCCTGGGGCTCGACTTCACCGATGCCGATGTGATCGTTCAGGATGACGCCGGCGCTCTGCACGACGCGCTCCTTCTCGACGAGTCCGGCAATCCGGCTGGACAGATGGACGTGCGGCTTACCCTGGCCGACGCCGATGCCGTCGTCATCCGCGCCGGCATACCGGCTGCGGTCAGTCTCGACTTCGACCTGGAGGCATCGAACAGCATCGACTTCGGCGTGGCGCCGCCGACCGTCACCATACAGCCATTTCTGCTGGCGACCCCGGAGCTGGAGCCGGGCCGGAGTCATCGGGTTCGCGGCCTGCTCGAGAGCGTCCACGAGGCCGATTCAAGCGTCGCGCTGACGGTACGGCCGTTCCATCGCCGCAGCGGCACGTTCGGCGAGTTCACTTTCCTGACCGACTCGGACACCCTCTACGAGATCGACGGTCTCGGCTATGCCGGCAGCGACGGGCTGGCAGCGCTGTCCGACCTCGACCCCGGGACACCCGTGGTGGCCGCGGGGACGGTCCAGGACGGCGGTTTCCTGGCCGGGACCGTCCTTGCCGGCACCAGCGTCTGGTGGACCGCTCACGACGTGGCCCGGGGCGCTGTGATCGCGCGCAGCGGGGAAGCGCTGACCCTATCCGGCGTCACCGTGGAATACGAGGA
>JASFLG010000179.1:0-7822 GCA_050118205.1 Pseudomonadales bacterium | reverse complement strand
TGCTGACGAGGACTACGGTCTCGCCATAGCGGTGGACGAGCGGGGCGAAGTCGTCTGGTATCGGAGAACCGATTACGGGTTCGAGGATCCTCATCGTATGGCGAGCGGCAATCTGATCGGTCTCGCCGGGAACAACCGCGCCGAGGAAGTCGACATGCTCGGCAACGTCGTGACGAGCTGGCATGCGTCCAGGCACCCGAATCCGGAGGCGAACGCCCGGGTCCCGGCCGGCTCGATCGCGGTCGCGACGGAGACTTTTCATCACGACATACAGGAAATGCCATCCGGTAATCTCCTGGTCCTGTCCACCGAGATGCGCCGTGTCGAGGACTATCCGACTGCCCTCGACGACCCTGAAGCGGAACGCGCGCCGGCCAACGTGATCGGTGACATCGTCGTGGAGTTCTCGCCTCGTGACGGTTCCATCGCAGCCGAGTGGAAGCTGATGGACATGCTCGACGTGAATCGGCTTGGCTACGAGTCTCTCGGGCAGATCTGGGACGACTGGGCCTACGTCGACGTGGAAGGTGGCACCAGGGATTGGGCTCACTCGAACAGCATTTCCTATCAGCGCGATACCGATTCGATTCTGGTGTCCGTGCGGCACCAGGAAGCGGTGATCAGCCTGTCGCGGAAGACCGGCGCGTTGAACTGGATCTTCGGAACGCATGAGGGATGGCGAGATCGGTGGTCGCCGTATCTGCTGCAGCCGCAAGGTGATTTTGAATGGCCATACCATCAGCACGCGGCGGAGACCGCCGCAAACGGTTCTCTGATCCTCTTTGACAACGGCAACTTCCGCGCCCTGCCACCCGCGCCGAAGACGGCACTCGAGCAGAGCTACAGCCGGGCAGTGGAGTACGCGATCGACCCCGAGTCCAGAACCGTTCGCCAGCTATGGAAATACGGCGGACCCGCGGACGAGGTGTTCTACTCCCCGTTCATCAGCGAGGCGGATCTTCTGCCCCGGACCGGCAACGTGCTCGTCACGGATGGCGGCCGCATTCGCGATGAGCAGGGGCGTCCGTCCGACCGGATTGTCGGCGGTCATCATTGGGCCCGGATCATCGAGGTCACTCGCACCGATCGTCCGGAGAAGGTCTTCGAGATGACCATTGACTCCGCGGAGAGGGACGGCACGGTTGGTTGGGCCGTTTACCGCAGCGAGCGGCTTCCGAGCTTGTACGCGAACTGAACGCTCGAGCTCGGCGGCGCGCGTGCAGCGCGCTACGGCCGGATCACCAGCACGTCGCAGGACACCTCGTGCAGAACCTCGTTCGTGGTGGAGCCCAGCGACCAGCCGATACCGAGGTTCTCTCCGGAGCCGATGATCAGGAGATCGCATTCGAGCTCCCGGATGGCGGCTTCGAGGCTGTCGGTGACGTCGCCTTCCTCCGCCCGAACGTCCAGATCCGACCAGGGGCTGGTCTTCAGATAGCTCCGGCACCGGTCGACGATCTTCGCGGCTCTGTTCCCGGGCGCAACGCAGATCACGTGGGTTTTCCTGTGATCGCCGTGGGCGGGCTCCAGGAAGCGCACGCTGCCGGCCAGCACGTCATCCGTCGCGTCCGAGCCGTCGATGGCGATGATGGTGATGTCCGTCGGGTTTTCCGGATCCGGTCGGTGGCAGGCGTACACGTCGATTCCATCCGCGTGCCGCAGGACGTCGGTCGAGGTGGTGCCGAAAACGTGCTCCGTTCCCGACCTGGGGCGCGCCCCCAGGACGATCAGGTCGCACGATCGCTTCTCGGCGATGGTTGCGACCACCTCGCCGGGCGCACCGACCATGACGTCGATGGGCACCGTGTCGCCGATGATCGCTCGGGTCCGAAGCTCCACGGCCTCCCGAGCGTCCCTGAGTACCGACTGCCGGTCGACGAGCTGGGGATTGAAAAAGCCTTTGGCCGACACCAGGGCGGGCCTGACGGCCGCCGCGATGCGCAGCGTTGCGGACTGTTCCAGGGCAAGCCGCCAGCCGGCGATCAGCGGCGCGTCGGATGGGCTTTCCGGGTCCAGTGCGGTGAGTATGTTGCGGTAAGGGGCTGTCACTCGGGTTCCACCAGTTCGGGCAGGACGGTCGGGGCTCTGCAAGGCATCCTACGGAGACCTTGCTGTGCTCTGCAACGCCCCATGCACGTTCGCACGTCCGCCGGCGTCGATTCGAACCGGGATTGGGCATAGTATCCGCCCGTTGCCCGGGGAGAGAACGGCGATGGTCATGCTGGCAAGGATCCTGCTCGGAATCTTCGCGCTGCTGGTGCTGCTGTGCGTCGGCGGCGTGGCATATCAGTGGCTGGCGGGGCGCTCGGATGCCGAGCAGTTTCCGCCACCCGGCCGGCTGATCGACGTAGACGGTGTGTCCATGCATCTGGACTGCCGCGGCAGCGGCCGGCCGGTCGTCATCATGGAGGCCGGCCTCACCACCGGCTCGTGGAGCTGGGGCCCGGTACCGGAGGCGCTCAGGCGCACGACCGAGGTCTGCACCTACGACCGGCCCGGCATGGGCTGGAGCGAGCCGGTCGACCACCCTACGGACGCGGTGGAGGTTGCCGCACGCCTGCACCGGCTCGTCGAGCTCGCCCCGATCCCGGGGCCGTACGTGCTGCTCGGCATGTCCGCCGGTGGCGTATACGTGCGTGAGTACTACCGGCGGTATCCCGAGGGTGTGGTGGGTATGGTGCTCGTCGATTCCTCCCACGAGCAGCAGGGCGACCGCCTGCCGGAGACGGGTGATTCGGGGCAGGCGGAGCGGATGCTCGGTCTGTGTCGCTGGCTGCAGCCGTTGGGGGTGGTGCGCGCCTCCGGCGCGCTGGACTCTCTGATCGACCGACCCGGCGTTCCGGCGTCGTCGAAACCCCTGCTGCGCGCGATGCTCAACCGGACCGGGTACTGCAGCGCCACCCTGAACGAGATGCATGGATTCGCCATGGAGGTGCACGATGTCGAGCCGCCGTCTTCGCTCGGCGATCTGCCCCTCGTGGTGCTCTCTCAGGGCAAGCCGCCGGAAGCGGACGACGCCTTCGGAGTGACCCTCGAGCAGGCTCGAGCCGTGCGCGTGGTCTGGAACGGGCTGCAGGAGGAGCTGACCGCGCTCTCGAGCCGCGGGCAGCGGTTTGTCGCGGAACGCAGCGGGCACCCGATTCAGCTCGAGCAGCCGGAGCTCGTGATCGATACCGTGACGGATCTGGTGCGAATGCTGCGCACCCCGTAGGGTGTGCGCCAGCTCGTGCGGGGGCGGGCCATGCTAAGCTCGTCCGAGGGATATGGCCACGGGAGGCGCCGAATGATTGACCGCGTGCGGATCGTGCCAATGGCTACGTGCGTTGCGCTTTCGTGGATGTTGAGCCTTTCCGGCTGCGGACCGCAGGGTAGCGAGGAAGCCCGCCCGCCCGAACCCGCGGGACCCGAGACCGCTGAGGCGGTGGCCGCGGCGAACCACCACCACGAGTGGTCGGACTTCGTGAACGGCTTCATCGAGCGGCACTTCGAATTCAACCCCACGTCCGCCGTGCGGGCTGGCAGGCACGAGTACGACGGCCGCCTGCCGGACTGGTCGTCCGCCGGTCTCGCCGCCTACGTCGACTGGCTGGACAGCCAGCGTCGGGAGGCCCTGGCATTCACCGACGACGGGCTGTCGCCCGCGGACCGCTTCCAGCGGGACTATCTCGTCAGCGAGATCGACGACGATCTCTTCTGGATCCGGACGGCTGACGATCCGCACCGCAATCCGATGTTCTACACCGGCGCCATCAGCCCGAGCGTGTACGTGACGCGGCCTTACGCACCGCTCTCCGAGCGCCTCAGTGCCTACGTCAGGTACGCGAACAACCTGCCGGACGCGCTCGATGCCATGCGCGGCAACCTCCGCACCCCGCTGCCGAGAACCTTCGTGGAAACCGCATACGGCATCACCAGCGGGCTGGCCGGCTATCTTCGCGACACGGTGCCCGGAGTGTTCGCGGAGGTTCAGGATGATGCGCTGCAGGAATCGTTCACACAGGCCAACGCCGGTGCGGTGCAGTCGCTGCAGACGATCGCCGAGTGGTTCGATGGCCTGCGCGAAAGCGCCACCGACGACTACGCCCTCGGCACGGAGACCTACCGCCGGATGCTGTGGGATACCGAGCGGGTGGACATGCCTCTCGATCAGGTCCGCCGGATCGGCGAGGCGGATCTGGCGCGTAATCTGGCGGCGCTCGCCGAAGCCTGCGCTGTGTATGCGCCGGAGGCCACGGTCAGCGCCTGCGTCGAGCAGATGAATGCCGACAAGCCTGGAGGCGGGCCGGTGGAGGCGGCGCGAAAGCAGCTCGAGCGGCTTCGCGGTTTTGTCGGGGCACACGATCTGGTCACCATACCCGGCGAGGAGCGGGCCGAGGTTGCCCAGGCGCCGCCGTACAAGCGCTTCAACTTCGCCTACATCGAGATTCCGGGTCCCTACGAGAAGAACCTGCCGTCCGTCTACTACATCGCGCCGCCGGATCCGGAATGGCCCGAGGCCAAGCGGGCGGCCTACGTGCCCGGTCGCGCCAGCCTGCTGTTCACCTCGGTGCATGAGGTGTGGCCCGGGCACTTCCTGAATTTTCTGCACGCCAACCGCGCCGAGTCGGTCTTCGGCCGGCTGTTCGTCGGCTATGCGTTCTCGGAGGGCTGGGCGCATTACACCGAGGAGATGATGTGGGATGCCGGTCTCGGCGAAGGGGACCCGGAGGTGCATATTGGCCAGCTGACCAACGCGCTTCTGCGCGATGTGCGTTTTCTGTCGTCCCTCGGTCTGCACACCGGTGGCATGTCGGTGGCGGAATCGCAGAAGCTGTTCGAGGAAAAGGCGTTCCAGGACGAGGGCAACGCCCAGCAGCAGGCGTACCGGGGTACTTACGATCCGGCGTACCTGAACTACACCATCGGCAAGCTGATGATCCAGACGCTGCGCGAGGACTGGACCGCCACCCGGGGCGGAAGGCAGGCCTGGAAGGCGTTCCACGACGCGTTTCTATCGTATGGCGGTCCGCCCATCCCCATGGTACGCAGGGCCATGCTCGGCGACGACGACACGAATCCGCTGATGCGGGTACCCGGCCAGGCCGGTGGGCAGACGTTGCACTGAGGTTGCGCGCACGTTGTCGGACGCACGTCGTGGCTGGGGCGGGGCAGTGCTCGCCGGAGGCCTCCTGCTGTTCGCCGGTTGCGCCGCCTCGCCACGACCGCCCGGTCCGGAGACCTGTCTGGGCGCTTTTGCATCCACGGACGAGGCGGTGGAGCGTCACGGTGCCCGCGCCACCGCAGCCGCGCGAGTATCCGGGTTCCCGTATCTGCGCGTGAACCGTTTTCTCGCGTCGTATCGGGACCAACCCATGAGCGCTGCGGAAGCGGAGGCGTGGCTCAACCGGCTGGCGGTACTCGATGAAGATGCGCGCGTGATCGAGCTCGACTCGCTGCCCGACCGGGTTCGTCGTGACCTGGCGAGCAACATTGGCGAGGGGGGATCCATCGCCCGACGGCTGAGCGACTGCTCCGCCTCCCTGCGGCGGGACCTGCGTCAGGATCCCGCCGCTCTCAACCGGCTTCGGGCACGTGCCGTGGTGCCGGAGGATTACGTGACGGCCTATCGCGTCTTCGGTCTGTACCCGCTCACGGCGCTCGCCGTGCAGAGGGGCGTCCGCCGCTGGCATGCCGAGACGTATGCGCTGTTTGCCAGGGATCCGGCGGACCTCCCGGTGGCCGGGGCGCTACGCCGGTTCGTTCCGCCGGAGCCGGAAACGGCGGCAGTATCGCTGCCGTTGCCGCGGGATGCGCTCGGCATCCCGCAGCCGTCGCCGGAAGTGCTGAATCGCCTGTTTGCACGGCACGCGCCGATATGGGAGATCGACGTGGCCGGCGACTACGACCTGCCGGGCACCCCCCTCTGGCGCGAAGGGCGCCGCCCGTCGGTCGACCCGACGGCTCCGGTGACGTTCCGGTACGTCTCATTCACGCGCTGGCGAGGTGAAGCGTTGCTGCAGCTCAATTACCTGATCTGGTTCTCGAGGCGTCCGCGCGACAGCACCCTCGGACTCTACGGTGGTGATCTGGACGGCGTGATCTGGCGGGTCACGCTGGACGGCAGCGGTACACCGCTTTTGTACGACAGCATTCACGCGTGTGGCTGCTACCATCAGTTCTTTCCCGGACCGGCGCTCCAGGTGAAATCCTCCGGCGGGGTCTACAGCGAGGCGCCCCTGGTGCCCCAGGCCGCGCCGGCACCGGGCGCCGGAGAGCGTGTGGTGGTCAGACTGGACAGCGGACGTCATTACATTCAGCGCGTCTACGCGGACAAAGGCGGTGGTACGGCATACGCCTGGCGCGATTATCGGGCGCTCTACGGGAGCCCGATGGTCGGCGGTGCCCCGCGCAGCCTCTTCGGTGCGCACGGCATCGTGCCCGGCAGCGAACGTCGGGAGCGGTGGCTGCTGTGGCCCACGGGTGTCCGCTCCCCCGGAGCGATGCGCGAGCGCGGCCACCATGCCACCGCGTTCGTCGGGCGACGGCACTTCGACGATGCGCACCTGATCGATGCGCTGTTCGAGCGCGCGCTCCGATGACGGCCGTGCCCAGAGCCACGCGGATTCTGGTCCTGGTCACCGGGCTCTTGGTCGGGGTGGCGCATGGCGAGCAGGTCGTGCAGGTCGGGCGGTTCGCGGAAGGCGATCGCAGCGGCTGGAAGGTACAGCGGTTCGAAGGGGAGACGACCTACACCTTCGACACCGTTGATGGCCGTCGCGGGCTTCGTGCCGAAAGCGACGGCACGGCATCGGGTCTGTACAAGAAGATGCAGGTGGATCTGAATCGTACGCCCTACCTCGAGTGGTCCTGGCGCGTCGGCAACGTGCTGGAGGGCGTGGATGAGCGCTCCAAGAGTGGTGACGACTATCCGGCCAGAGTCTACGTGGTGGTGTCCGGCGGGCTCGCCTTCTGGCGGACCCGCAGCCTCGTCTACGTCTGGTCCAGCAACCAGCCGGTCGGCAGCACCTGGGACAATGCCTTTACCGCCAATGCCAGGGTCATGGCATTGCGCTCGGGCGCCGCGGACGTCGATCGCTGGGTAAGTGAGCGGCGCGATCTGCGTGCGGATTTCCGCCAGCTTTTCGGCGATGCGGTGGATGAGATCGACGCGGTGGCCATCATGACCGACACGGACAATGCCGGCGGTTCCGCCACGGCCTGGTACGGAGACATCCGGTTCGTCTCCGAGTAGCGGCTCCCGGCGGGCTTCAGGCGGCCCTGCGCGACTTCAGACGCACGGGCAGCGACTTGATGCTGTTCAGGAAGTTGGTGCGCATGCGCTTCGGCTCGCCGGTGACCTCGATGTCGGGGAAACGTGCCAGCATCTCCTCGAGGAGCACGGTGAGCTGGATCTCCGCGAGGCGCCAGCCGATGCACAGGTGCTGGCCGTAGCCGAACGACAGATGCCGGGGGCCGTTGCGGCTGACGTTGAAGGTGAACGGATCGGGCCACTTGTCCTCGTCGCGGTTGCCGGACATGTACCACAGGGCCAGCTTGTCCCCTTCCCTGATGGTCACCCCGCGGATCTCATGATCGGCCTTCGCGGTGCGCCGCATGTAGATCACGGGGTGCACCCAGCGGACGATCTCGTCCACCGCCTGCGGTATCAGGGAGGGGTCGTCGAGCAGCTTGCGTTTCTCGGCCGGAAACTGAGACAGCGCCAGCGTGCCGCCGGAGATCGAGTTGCGCGTGGTCTCGTTGCCGGCCACGACCAGCAGCACGAAGGCGGACAGATAATCCGGAATGCTGATCGGCTCACCCTCGATCTCGCTGGCCACCAGCA